>NZ_DJTD01000020.1:0-48225 GCF_002440385.1 Sphingobacterium sp. UBA6317
CTGCCTTTTTGAGACAGCCTCGTTCTTCCACCGCTGGTTTGCGTCATCTATCGTCTTACCTTCATTATCGACCCTGTTATAGACGATATGTAGGTGTGCGTGTTCCGTATCGTGGTGCCGGACCATTAGTACCTGCGTATCACTGATCTTCATCTTGGCAAGGTATTCTTTGGCTACCGCCACCATGATTTCGTCTGTCAGCATCGGGGTATCTTCGGGACTCCAGTTCAGCGCGATATGGCCGACCGCCTGTCCCAATGATGGTCTCATCTTGCGCTGCATATTAAAATCCGCGATAGCATGGGCTGCCGCATCACTACGGATTCCATCGGCTGACAGTACTTCCGCATCTTTCTTGAGCATACAGTATTCCACACAGCCCTTAAAGGACCTACCGGATTTAACCACTTTTCCCATCATCGCTGTTGATGTATTTCAATGTTGTGTCTATTTCTTTCAGCAGGAAATCGCAGCGTATGGCTATGCCAAGGATACCTCCGGTATGTGCGAGCTTCGCCAACTGGTTGAGATTGTTGGCCATTCCTGAAAGCATGTGGAGTATGCGCCTGTCCTCACCGGTTATCCTTGCCGTTATCTTTGCGTTCAATGCCGAAGCCCTGACCCAGTCACTGATCCGCATTCCTGCCTGTGTTGCCCTGGTCTCAATAAGGAACCTTTCGGAAGTGGTCAGACGTACACGGATACCATTATTCCGTTTTATCTTTTTGCAAGGTGCCCCTCCTTTTTTATGGAGGTTGTGATCTGGTTTTTCTGTATTGCTGTTCTCCATAATTACCGCTCTTTTACCTGTTATTGTCTCTGCTGTTTATTCGGAGCCCGCGGGGTGCCCATACGGCACCCCGCCCCTCCATGCGACCATCGGGAGCAGGGAGCAAGTTTGCCCCCGCCGAAAGGCATAGGGGGAGTTTTTGTGTAACAAAAACACAAACTTGCTTCTTACAAAACGGTAAAATATAGCGTGCGGTAGCGACGTCATATTTTACCGTTTTCATCGCTATGATAGCTCTCCAAAAAGTTATCATGGCGCTTCCTCCGCTGGGATACCCGGCACCTCTTTTCATTACATGGTTGCCGTTTAGCTGTATAGCTCGACATACAGCTAATTGATAGGCAATATATTCAGGCTGACAATGGACTGAATATACCGTCAACAGATCGGCTCCATATCTAGATAGTTGAATATTTCGACAGCTCACTGAGGTCCCTCCTTTCCACTACCAGTTTTGATTAGCTCTCTTTTGTGGGACGGAAACCAGACAAGGCTTCCCTGTGTGGGATGGTAGGAAGGCTGATAACGAACGTAGCCGAATGCGTCGAGTTCACGTATGCATTTGTGGTAAGTAGCAATAGACCTGATCCGACTGAACCCCATGAGCTTTTTTCGGGAGACGTGGAAAGGATTCGTACAACCTTCCCGCTGATAGATCACAAACAGTGCGGTCAATAGACTGACATGGGTGGCCAGCATTCTGCTGTCCGCACCGATGCGCCCTATCCACTCGCCAAAGTCAGAAGTATTGTTCACTATGGTATCCCGTATCATGGGCGACCTCCTTCCATCATCTTCTGGATGTCTTCAAGGCGGTAATACATGATGCCTCCCACTTTGGAATGACGCAAGGTACCATTGATCCGTAGGTTCTGCAGGGTACCGGCAGAAATATTGAGCATCCCGCGCACGTCAGCGCTCCTTACCCATTCTTTCTTCTCCCGAGGTTTTAAGATTGATTTGATTTCGCCCAGCAGTTCAGACTTGAACTGCTTTAAATCTTCTCTTGTGATAATGTCTATCTGCATAAAAGTCCCTATTTGGTGAATAGGACAAAGGAATGGACTTGCGTTTATAGCGGACTACCATACAGTTCTTCATGGTAATATGACACGGTTTGGACACAAAAATAATAAACTGTATTTCAAGCTAATACAACTCAACATCATTTAACATGAATACCAACATTTTAGTTTCTTTTTCTAATGGGTTTAATTTCAAAAAGACTTTGTCGGGATGGTATAGGCGCTGATCGGGCGCTCGGATTTCGCTTATCCTCTGGAAAGTATCGCCGTACTCTGTCAAATTTGATATCTTCGTGATCTTCCCTGAAATATTTACAGATCATCTTTACCCATACTATTGAAAATTCCGAGAAGACAAGCTCTTTTCCTTCTACTTTCAGGTCTGACAATTTTATGAACAGGTCGAGAACAGTTAGCACCCTGCCTTTGGGTATATTGATATACTCCGGTGTATCCAGACTGGTGGCTACTTTAAGCTCGGACCGAAGGCGTATTATATCTTGTTCGAGTGCATATATTTTCTGTTCCTGCCGCTCGATGATTGGCTGATCGGAACTATGGATATTCCACCTGTCAAGTGAGGAAAGTATCCATCTCAACCTTTTTAGCCGTTCGGCGTTCATAATGTTGCGGATGTGGTCCTTGTCGTAAACATCCTTTGTCTCCAATACCTGTAGCTGCGCACTGATATTTTCCCAGAGGTACTGGAAAAAGACCTTTTCCTCACCCTGCGGGTGCCTGTCCAAGTAAAATTTCAGGTGGTGATAGTAGAAGTCCTCGAGCCTCTCCTCGGGTATAGTAAACAGCCTGTTGAAAAGATGCCTCAAAAAATGTTTCCTGCTCCAACTAATGGGATTCCCTATATCAAACGTGTCACTTCTAAAATCAAAGCGTGCACGAGGTCTGAAAAAAGTGATACTCATAAGCGTTTACATTTGGTTATACCCAAATTTAAGGATTTCATTCGAAATACATTCATGCCCCGGCAAGAACGGAAACAGGGTTGAAAAAAATTAAATACCATACCAATCGTGACTGCCTCCCATCTACCCTATCCCTTTCAGTAGCCGGGAATAGGTTGCTGCAGCCTCAAATATCTTTCACAACCGATAGCGCCACCGGATCTCTGTTAAACCATAAATCTTATTTATAAGGGCTTAATTTACTTTGTATAAACCGAAGAAAGAAGCACCGCACTATAGGAAAAAATAAAAATGTTGAATCCTCTTGTACAGGTTGTTCCCAAATGATAGAGTTCCTATAAAAAATAGCAGAAATATCGGTATCAACGCAACTGATATGGTATGAAAATAATATAAACATATAAGAATATAGATAAAATTGAGTCTTCCCCCCACTTTGGGTGATAATTCTGTCTATTTGACTTAAACATTCAAATTTTAATAATGGCATCAAAACTTATTTTTTGATGATATTGACACCTTCAAAGTTATATCAGTAGACAAGCAACAAAAATCTACTGTAAGAGCACAACTGGGATCTGCTGCCACTCCATCAAGCCTTCCCGATTCGGTAAGGCTATCAGGTCATCAGACATATAACAAAATTTAGAAGAATAATATAAGGCTAACCCGCTATTTTAATATGTCGTAATCTTAAACTCTTTTAAATAAAATTCTAATGGCTCAATCCCTACCTGAGCGCGTCTTGAGTTGACATCTTTCTTTTCCCGGATCGGTAAGAGAAAATAGCTACCATCATTATTAACACCTATTTGAGAACCATATATCTGGAAGCCGGTTTTCCACAATGAATGCTTATCTTTAATTATAACATAACTTTGTGGCTGTATTTTTTTTTCAATAAAAGCCTTTTCTACAAGAGGGAGATACTTCTCTCTTGTTCGAGGTTCGGCATGAGCAACTAAAGTGGATAATACTATGTTTCCATCTGTACCAATATCTGTTGCACTGAGCCAGCCATATTTTTTCAAAATTTTCGCCAATTCCTTGATATGCTTTTTGCTGACCTTTTTAAGAGTTTTTGATTTATTGCGATTTTGTTTGCTGTTCATTCCGAATTTAGAGATATTTTCAGTGAGTTGTTTCCTTACCTCTTGATCTTCTTCCAGCATCTCTAATAAGATTACTTTTACAGAATCCATTTCCTGTTTCCTGTTCAGATTTTTTTGAACAATATCAATAAGTTTTTGCCATCGATCATCATTTTGAAGATTAATAAATAATCTCTCGCTCTCGATAGATAAACGATCAGAATAATATGCTTTTTCAGCAATATTAAATAAATTCGAAAATGCACTATCAATCACACCACTTGCAGCCCAACTTTTAGCTGCCATAAAACGATGAGAGGTAGCTCCCTTCCAGCCAAAAGATTGAAAAGCTTTAGAATAAAACGAGGATGCTTCAGAGAACTTTTCTATCTTAAACAGAGAGTCTGCAACCTTTACATTATATTCATACATCGGGGTTCGTGCTTGCGAGTGACCGTCAAGGGGATAATAAACAACGATATAAAACATTAAAATCCGTACCAAAGATAATTTCATCATAATCTATTTTAAGGACATGTTATTTATGTTCAATATTCTATACTTGAACCTTTAATAAAAATAAAAACAAAGTTTTAAAAAAATGAAAAAAGTAATTGAATAATTATTGTTTAAAAAAAATAAATCTTTGAAAATGGTACTTGTATTGCATATATTCATCCTAAAAGACTGTTGATTTTAGGATAGTTCACAAAAATTATAACTTAATTTTCAAGAACTTATTTGCAGTTGATTATTAGTCCTGTAAAATGAATTAGAGCATAAGCAATTGTTCCAGTATATTTTCATTATTTAAACCTAGCTTCTCAAAGACTATTTTTGTTTCACGTTGATTTTGCAACAATTTAAAAAAATCAGATTTTCCATATTTTTTGATACCATATTCACAAACAACACTTGCAATAACATAGCTGGCAGGAAAATCATGTTTCCAATAAGACTTGTCAAATATATTAGATTGACAAACTTTCCAAACATCTATGTTACTAATCTCTTTTTTAAATCTGGCTTTAAGTTGCTCATATGATAATGTTCCACTTCCACCTAAATAAGTAGCAAGCCCTTCGTCAAAGAACTGATTTATACCAGGCACAGCTTTCCTGATATACAGATGGCTGATTTCATGTGGATAATATTCCGAATTATTTGCAGATAGTATATTGTCTTTATAAACAACGCCACCGGTACTATCTGCGAACATCATCGGGTGATATTGAAATCCCTGCATATTAAAAAATTCTTCTACTGTCGATGCGGAATAGTAAGTTAATGAGATCTTGGGTATATCAAAATATTTAGAAATTGTTTTATTAAACTTTATTTGTTCTTTAATATCCTTATTAATATTTTTCAATCTATTTCTACTAATGTAATAGGTCATTTCTTCTTTTTCTATTTTTTGCCATGTCTGCTCAATAAAATTCAGATAAGAAGAAATTTTTACTGTATCATTATCATACTTTGCTATTAGGTTTACAATACCTTTTAAAAGGGGCTTGCTAGAAGAGATAAAACTAATCTTCACAATAAATTGCTTCTGAGGAATCCATGGTATTATCTCCATTATGCAAGGGTCGAAAACATGTTTTCCAGAATTATTCTTCTCCATGTCTTGCAGGAAGAAAAATGGACTACCAAATCGGTCAAAATCAGATCTCTCGCAATATTTATATCTATTAATATTGGTGTAGTCATCCCTAAATCTTAAAAAACTATCGACAGTATTGACAATCTTCTGATTGATAGGTATTTCTAAATCAACTATAGGTGAAACGGCAATAGATGGTTTTCCCTGACTATAAGCGGAAATTAAAATAAAAAATTTTAAAAGTAGCAATAAGTATTTCATATTATTTTATTCAGTGAAAGAATTAACTAAAGCTATAACATTTTTTTCTAATTCTTGTTATGGCAGTCGTGGTCTTTTATGATGTAAATGATACAAATCCCCCCTTCACCCTACGAGCTACACATCTAAAGATCAAAACAGAGAAAAACCCGCAAATTAGATATTAGGTTTAATAAGCGCATAAAAGCTAAATTTATTTGCAAATCAGACAGAAAATATGTATATTTAACTATAGCATTTGCAGTTAAAATGTATTTGAAAAAAGGTGCGTTATTCGGGGAGTCGAATAGCAAAAGCCCCTCAAAATATTGTTAAACGCTGATTTTCGGACAAGGTTCGAATCCCAGCGGGATCACAGAAAGAAAAGCTAATCGTAAGATTAGCTTTTTTTGTTTAGGAATATCAGGATTTGAAGGAAGTGTCGGTAGGGTTTGATCCAAGGAGGCACAAGGATGGACCAGTCATAACACACAAGCTTGTTCTGTGAAATATTATTCCGGAAGCAATATGACTTCCAAAAATTTCACCATTTCTGCTCCCGCTATAGTATGGGCACGTAATTCAATCACTTGCTTGCCCTTTGGCAATGTCACCGTACCCAATTCAAGCTGATGTTCACGCAAACCAACGGAAGAAGACGGATCTATTGTAAAATCAATATTCTTCCCCCCTAAATTCAAGCCCAGGTTCCCTCCTGTACCTACAACATCTTTCACATACCGTATAGCCACCTTGAAGCGTCCGCCATTTAACACATGGGTATCCCATCTTAACCCTTGACTTAACCTAGTCCAACCCGTCACATAATAGCGATTCTTTTTACCGTCCCCAAACTTCATCGGATTCCCGATCTGTTTTGCATAAAAGGTCAGTAGCCGATTTTTATTGACATGATGATCCACATACATTAAAGTAGGATTTATTGGATTAGCTATGCTATCCTTCAATTGCACCACTACGACCAGGTCATCATCCTCAGAAGCAATTTGATCTATAGGAATATGCAGTCCATCTTTGTCGGACCTATATTTTCCGATAGTTTCTCCCGACAATAACGAAACCGAATTAACCTGAGCAATCAATCCGCCGACAATCAGATCATTCCGTTGAGGGCGCTCAAACACGTGTAAATACAGGGTATTTTTACGCTGAGTAATGACTCCCCAAGGCTGACGAGACAAGCGAGATGGTGCAACATCAATGACACTTTCACTATTCCCCCGCATCCACCGACCTAATCCCTTTAAAATAGCGACATCAGCGCTGTCGATGCTTCCGTCGCCCTTGGGTCCAATATTCATTAGAATATTCCCACCCATGGCTTTAGCCTTGGCTAAGAGTTTGATAAAATGCGCTGCTGGTTTATGGCTCTTGTCAGTCGACGAATAACCGTAGGATTCATTGGTAGTTGGTATGGCCTCCCAATAAGCGCCAGAAGCAACTGGATAATATTCCTCAGGTCGATCTGCCGTATTCAGGTAATCGCCGTAATTCTTTTCCTCGGTACGTGCCAATCGACCATTGACAATAATATTCGGATCAGCTGTTCGAATAGCCTTTAAAATTCGCAGGTTTTCAGACAGCGGCAACTTATGCGGTGTGTCAAACCATAACAAATCCGGATGATAGCGCTGAATAAGTTCCTCAATCTGAGGAATCGCCTTTTGATCTACGTAATGCCGAGCCTTTGTCAACCATTCAGGATGTTTGTCAAACCAATTTGTGCCACCCAACAATTTATCCCCGCCGGGATTACGGTAATCCCAGTCATTACCGGGAGCATCCGGATGCTCCCAGTCAAAAGCATGCGAATAATAGAAGCCAAACAAGAGTCCATGTCTATGGCAGGCAGCTGCTAATTCCGCCAACGGGTCCCTTTTGAATGCCGTGCTTGACAATGAGTAGTCACTTGAAAATGCAGAAGGATACATCGCAAAGCCATCATGGTGCTTAGCCGTAATAATAAAATATTTCATCCCTGCATTTTTTGCCAACAATACCCATTCCTCCGCATTAAACTTTAGGGGATTAAATCGACGTGCTGAATCAAGATACTCACTACGTGGGATTTTCATCACACGCATCAGATGCTCCGCATAGCCCCCGCCCGCCTTCCCTTTCCAAATATTTCCATATTGGGAATAAACGCCCCAATGAACAAACATACCAAATGAGGCGGCCTTCCATTTCTCCAAGCGTTGTTCACGAGTTAATGCGGCACGTTTCCACCAACCGGTTTCTGCTTCAACAATCGCATTTTTATCACGTGTTGTCGCATCATTAAACATATTTGGAGCCTCATTGCCTTCATTTACATTTTTAGTCTGTGCGCTCGAAAAAAAAACGCCCGAAGAAACCATAAAAAGAAAAAAACACTTGATTTTAAACATAACGTTGGTTTTATGAAGACAGCAAATACCACCTGAAAGATTTCAGACGGATACCTTTTCTAAATTTATTGGATTATCGTTCCTTGCGACCTAATGGAAGGAATGCAGGATCAATTTTAACTATAGTCAAAAATACGCTAAAACTACATTTTACAAGTGTACAATTCGTTCCTTTTAGGGGAAATATTGATCCAGGTCCCCAAAATGAAAACCTATTCTTCAATAAGGTGTTTATATAGTCTATACATCTTAAAATAATAAACAGTGATTTGGACAATAGATTGGTCCATGGTCACGAAAAGATCTTTTTCAATATTTTTAATGTAATCAGATACAAGCTATCTGTATTTATTGAATATTTGTCTAAAACTTTAAATTAATATGGAAAAACTAACCGCCAAAGCCAGTATCCAAATTCAGAAACCGATCAACGAAGTTTTTGAGGCTATTGTAGATCCCAATAAAATGAATCATTATTTTATAAAATCTTCGACTGGACGTCTAGAGACAGATAAAACGGTAGAATGGACATTTCCAGAATTTCCCGACAGTTTTCCCCTGACAGGAAAAACCATCAGGCCCAATTCATATATCTCTTTCGACTGGAGCGGGGGACTTCCCAATCAACTGGTAGAAATCGCACTATCCACATTCGGAGAAAACGCGACCGTCATAAAGATTACAGAACACGAGATGAACAACGATGCAGATGGAATTTTAATGATGATGCGACAAACAGAGGGTTGGGCCAACTTTTTAGCTTGCATGAAAGCGTATCTAGAATATGGTATCAATCTGAGAACTGGGGCTTTCGATTTTATGTTCCAAAGATAGTTCTCTCTAAAAATAGCTGCTCATCGAATTACTTCAAATATAATATATTCAATTGAGATTATCCGAATATCCGTCAAATACATAAACTATACATGGCAAAAAATAAAACGGCATATACCGAAGCACCTGTCCAAGACTTTATAAAAACAGTTGACGACCCACAAAAACAAATCGATAGTGCAACACTGATACAATTAATGGAAACCACAACGGGTGAGCCGGCTAAAATGTACGGACCAACGATCATCGGATTTGGAAACTATCATTATACCTATATAAGTGGGCACGAAGGCTATGCTCCTTTGATCGCATTTAGCCCCCGAAAATCAGCAATCTCCCTTTATGTATTTACCGGTGCCGATGAGCATCGACATTTAGTCGATCAGCTCGGGAAATTTAAAATAGGCAAAGCCTGCATATACATCAAGAAATTAAGCGACATCAACATAGAAATACTCCATCAGCTTATGTCCGAAACGATACAGTTTATTGAAAATAAGTATACGAGAATCAAAGAATAGCACAAATTATGACAACGAGCATCGCAACAATAGACGAATATATCAATCAATTTGACGGGGAGAAAAAAGAATATCTGATCAAGGTGAGACAGCTTATCGCTGGCCTAGTCCCTCCCGATGCAGATGAAACGATCTCCTATCAAATGCCTACTTTCAGATACAAGGGTAATATCATCCATTTTGCGATGAACAAAAACCATTTGGGCCTATATCCAGGACCTGCTGCTATCGAGCACTTCATTACAGAACTCAAAAATTTTAAAACCACAAAAGGGGCAATACAAATCCCTTTGGATCAACCGATTCCAACACAAATAATTACCGATATTGTCAATTTTAATATTGATACACTTAAAGACAAACAAGGCCCCAATTGGTACCAAAGCCGAGGGAACTGGCAGGAGGCTGAAGAACTCATGCAAGAGATCATCCAGCAAACTTCCTTAAAAAAGGAATTCAAATGGGGGAGCTATATCTATACGCATAAAGGGAAAAATGTTATTGGTTGGGGCGGCTTTAAAAATTTCTTCTCCCTCCATTCAAACCCAACCCATCCATATCATTTATGGTCATTTGCGAAAGCAAAGAGGAAATTGATCGTATCTGGAATTCACTTGCTGTGGAAGGTAACACCTTAATGCCTTTAAACTCCTACCCTTTGAGCCCTTACTACGGCTGGTTGGCCGACAAGTTTAGCGTAAATTGGCAATTATACCTCGGTAAACTGAGCGATACCAACCAACAGGCAATTGTACCTACGCTAATGTATTGCGGAGAGCAACAAGGAAATTGCGAACAAGCACTAGCATTTTATGCAGAATTATTTCATGATTTTCGAAGCAATGGGATCATGAAATACACAGAAGGTGAATATACCGGATCAATCCAACATACCCAATTTTTAGTCCGGGATTTTACACTCATGGCAATGGATAGCGGAGTTCCACAAAATTTCACTTTTAACAAAGGCATTTCACTCACTATTCTATGTAAAGATCAGCAGGAAATTGATTATTTCTGGAATACGATCACGAAGAAAGGCAAAGAGAGCATGTGTGGCTGGTGCAAAGACGAATTCGGTGTAAGCTGGCAGATCGTACCCGAACAAATTGCAACATTACTAAAGCGACCAGGGGCAAATGAAGCGCTCATAAGAATGAAAAAGATCATTATTCAGGAACTCATTGGATAATTTCAAAATAAATCTCAAGCTGAGGGGAACAGCTTTTAAAATAGTATTAAGAAAAAAGGGGATGAATAATCCCCTTTTTATGCTTTCACTTGCAACGCCAGAGCGTATAATTTCATTTGCTTAATCATGGATAGCAAGCCATTTGCCCGAGTTGGTGACAAATGTTCTTTCAGCCCTATTTTATCCACAAAATATAAATCGGCATCAACAATCTCCTTGGCGGTATGTCCAGATAGTACTTTGACCATTAAACTCACCAAGCCTTTTGTGATAATTGCATCGCTATCTGCCGTAAAATACACTTTTCCATCCTTTATTTCCGGAAAAAGCCATACTTTGGACTGACATCCTTTGATGATATATTCATCTGTTTTGTATTGTTCATCAATTAGAGGCACTTCTTTTCCCAGCTGGATGATGTACTCATATTTTTCCATCCAATCCGTAAAGAAAGCAAAATCCTCAATTAATTCATCCTGTATTTCATTAATGGTCATACCTATTTTTTATTAAACCAACATATTGACCGCGCGTTGGATACCGGCGACCAAAATATCTATTTCCTCTTTTGTATTATATACGGCTAAAGAAGCACGAATAGTTCCCGGAATACCGAACCTATCCATGACAGGTTGGGCACAATGATGGCCTGTACGTACAGCGATCCCCAATTTATCCAAGATCACACCAACGTCGTAAGGATGCGTGCCATCAATTACAAATGAAATAACGGAACATTTCTGCTCGGCCGTTCCAATAAACCGCATGCCCGGAATTTCAGCCAACTTCTCCGTAGCGTATTGCAACAAATCATGTTCGTAGGCCTCGATATTTTCCAGACCTATAGAATTGATATAATCGATGGCCTCGTTCAAACAGATACCGGCTTCAATATTAGGCGTACCCGCCTCAAATTTAAAAGGCAATTCATTATAGGTCGTTTTTTCAAAAGTAACCTCTTTAATCATATCTCCACCACCTTGATAAGGTGGCATCGCGTTCAATAGCTCCTCTTTGCCATATAACACTCCTACACCTGTAGGACCGTACATTTTATGTCCGGAAAATACCAGAAAATCTACATCCAGCTTTTGAACATCAATCTGTATATGTTGAACAGCCTGCGCAGCATCGACTAAAACAACAGCACCATGTCCATGAGCAATTGAAATCATCTCACGCACAGGATTGATTGTCCCAAGGGAGTTTGAAACATAGGTTACAGCAACTAATTTGGTTTTCTCATTAAACAAATTGCTGTAGGCATCCATATCAAGCTCACCTTTATCATTCATCGGAATGACCCGAATTTTACAGCCCTTTTCATCACAGAGCATCTGCCAAGGCACAATATTGGAATGGTGTTCCATCGCTGAAATAATAATCTCATCACTTTCGTGAATAAAAGCTCTGCCATAACAAGTGGCAATCAGATTAATTCCATCTGTTGTTCCTTTGGTGATAATGATTTCCTTATCTTCAGCAGCATGGATGAAAGCCTGAACTTTTTTTCGAGTCACCTCAAAAGCGTCCGTCGATATCTGACTAAGATAATGTACGCCCCGATGCACATTACTATTCATATCTGTATAATAATGTACAATCGAATTGATAACAGAACTCGGCTTCTGTGTTGTCGCGCCATTATCCAAATAAACCAATGGTTTACCATTTACTTCTCTCTTAAGAATCGGAAAATCGGCTCGTATTTTATCTATATTAAATTTTTCCAACGTCGTCTAAATAATTTATACAAAGTTAATAGTATTTTATCGAATACAGGACGGTCAATCTGTTTTTTATGTCATTATCAATGTCGGTTTTCCAAGGTATCCTCAGCCAAAAAAGTAATTTTTGGCATTTTAAACAATTATAATTAGCTTTTATAATTTATTGATGCTATTTAGTACCTTTGTAATCATATGCAAGAATTACCTCTAAATTTACCGGAAGGCTCACGTAAAGAAGTGATGACCTATTTGGAACCGTTCATGCTCAATGAGATGAGCGAATACCTGAAGCCTGTTGAAGAGATGTGGCAACCTGCCGATTTTCTTCCAGATTCTTCTAGGGACACTTTTTTTGAGGAAGTAAAAGAGTTGCAGGAAAGTGCAAAAGAGCTCTCTTATGATTTGGTCGCAGTATTGGTTGGAGACACCATCACCGAAGAGGCCCTTCCAACGTACGAATCGTGGTTGACCATGGTAGAAGACGTTGACAAAAACGAGCAAGGTGGATGGATGAAATGGGTACGCGCTTGGACGGCTGAAGAAAACCGTCACGGTGACCTATTGAACAAATACCTTTATTTGTCGGGTAGAATAGACATGCGCCAATTTGAAATGTCTACACAATATCTTATTCAAGACGGTTTTGATATTGGTACTGGTGCAGACCCATACCGGAATTTTATTTATACTTCATTTCAGGAATTAGCGACCAACGTTTCCCATCGTCGTGTATCTGGGCTTTCCAAAAAAAGCGGCGATAAACTTTTGGCAAAAATGTGTGGGGTCATCGCATCTGATGAGGCACGTCATGCTAAAGCTTATATGTCTTTTATTTCAAAAGCAATCACCGTAGACCCGAGTGAAGTCATGATTGCATTTGAGGATATGATGCGTAAAAAAATCGTTATGCCGGCCCAGTTCTTAAGAGAAGCCGGTGAGCCCCAAGGAGAGGCATTTGCACATTTCTCGGACGCAGCCCAACGATTGGGAGTATATACTGCTTTGGACTACGTGGATATCTTGAAAGAGCTGAACAGTGAATGGAAAATAGATCAAGTTAATGGCCTGAATGATAAAGGTGAGAAAGCGAGAGATTATCTACTAAAACTACCAGATCGTTTGGCTAGACTGGCTGATCGGATGAAGGTTCCAGAAAAAGATTATAAATTCAAATGGATTTATTAATATAAAAAAAGCTTGATTTAATAATCAAGCTTTTTTTATATCAATAACTTTAATGTTTCAAAGTTGCGCACTTTACTTTACATTCCCCATCAATTTACGTACAACAGGAGATAAGGCTATAAGCACCACACCAGCAATCAAAGAATATAAGCCCAATTGTTTATAACTCTCCGTATAAGTCACCAGTTTATCCGCCAATGAACTTCCTTCCTTAGCTTCAGCCATACTAGCACCAATCAAGCCTGCTACGTATTGACCGTAAGCACTTGCCAAGAACCACATGCCCATCATGATACCTTGTAATCTTGCTGGAGACAATTTCGTCATAATGGAAAGACCAATTGGTGATAGACAAAGCTCCCCAACGGTAATCACAAGCAGTGCCAGAGTAAAGACATCCAATGAGGTCATACCATCGTGAGCAAATAAACGCGTAGCAAATAGGACATAATAACCTAATCCCAAGAAAACAAAGCCAAGACCAAACTTAATAATGGTATTTGGCTCAAGTTTACGTTTGCCCAGCCAAATCCAAAAAAGACCAAAAAGAGGTGCTAATGCAATAATAAATAATGCTCCACCTGAATTGTTAACGCCATTTGGATCGAGCGTCATAACGCCCAATAAGGAATCATTCAAATGCTTAGCAGCAAAGATGCTTAAGGAACCGCCACTTTGCTCATATATACCCCAAAAAATAATCGAGAAAAGGATAAACACCAGCGCGGCAATTAATTTATTCCGCTCTTCAGCAGTCACTTTAGACATTTCATAAAAAAGATATAACAGCGTCAATGGGCCGATCGTGTACATAAAATAGTCTGTATACTGCGTTTTTGACACCATGATCTGAATAATAGGGATAAAAATCAACGTGGCAATATATACGGCATATTCTACCCATTTCGGTAATGCTTTCGTCTTTACTATGGCCTCAGGATCCCCAGGTTGAAGTCCAATTGGTCCTAAATGCCTTTTGGTAAAGTGAAAATTCACTAAACTAACCAACATGCCTACCGCCGCCAAACCAAAAGCAACATTCCAGCGATGTCCCTCAGAAATAATTGACGTCAGCATATATCCTTTACCGATCGCAACACAGATATATCCGCCTAAGAATGCGCCTAAATTTATTCCCGCATAAAACAAGGAAAAGCCGCCATCACGACGAACATCACCTTTTTTATACAGCTCGCCTACCATCGTCGATATGTTGGGTTTAAAGAAACCCGTACCTATAATGATAAATGATAAACCAAAAAAGAAATATTTATGCGGATCTGCTGCAAGAAATAAGCTTCCTACGATCATCAATAAGCCACCCCAGAATAAAGACTTTCTGAAACCAAGAATTTTGTCTGCAAACAGCCCTCCTATGAATGTAAACGCATATACAAATGCTTGTGTCGCTCCATACTGTAAATTGGCATCCTTTTCAGCAAAGTTTAGCTGTGTGATCATAAAGAACACCAACATCCCGCGCATACCATAGAAACAGAATCTTTCCCACATCTCGGAAAAAAACAAACTCCAGATTTGCTTTGGGTACTTCCCGTCAAAATTTTGAATCTCTTCTAGCGATTCCCTTGTACTAACCTCCATACTAATTTATATTAATCAAAAAAGCTTCTTTCGCAAAAGAAGCTTATATATTTGTTATTTAATTCCGTGCATCAATCGTTTAATCAATGGATTAAACAGCATTACTAACAGGCCTGCTAAGGCAGGAATTGCTGTAAATAAGAAGAAGAAATAACTCAAGGAGTGCTCCTCTTGAATTGTTTCCACTTGTCCGCCCAATACCGCTGCAACCTTCTGTGCAATAGCAATCGCCAAATACCATATTCCAAACATAAATGCGAGCATGCGAGCCGGCACCAATTTGGATACGTAAGAAAGACCTACCGGTGAAATAAATAATTCGCCCAATGTATGGAACAAATAGGTCAGCACCAAAAATACCATCGAGATTTTAGCCCCTTGGCTTATCCCCATAGATCCCAACCCGATAATAAAAAATCCTATCGCAACCAAAATCAAACCAAAGCCATATTTAAAGGCTGCCGATGGGTTATATTTGGACTCCCAAATTTTGGATACCGAGGAGGCAAGTGCAATGATAAAAAATGAGTTTAGGATCGAAAACCAGGAGACTTTAATTTCTGATGCTTCTTTATTGAATTCATTGTACAACATCCAGATTACTGCTCCCCAGATCAACCCAAAACAGATAAACAATACGATATTTGAAATGGCAATTTTGTTCCAGGTTACTTTTGCCAATTTAATCAGAACCCAAGAGATAATCGAAAGCGGTACAATCGTCAATAAACCATTTACCACATTAAAGGTCGTCAATGCAGCACCAGTAAGTGATCTATCAATATTATCTCTCGCCACAAGAACCAACGAAGTTGCCCCCTGCTCAAAGCTCATAAAAAAGAAGACCAAGAAAAACGCTAGCAACACGACCGCAAACATCCGATCCCTTACAACCTTATCATAACGCAAAATCCGTGTCACAATAAGATATATGAAGAGAATTAACGCCACAATGACCATGATATATTGACCTCTAAGAAACGGTGTATCCAAACCAGAAAACACATCAACAATACCATTCTTAGACAAAGGGTCATTGAAAGCATATACGAAACCGATAATAGAAACTATCGCGATCAATACATAATCCCGTATGGTAAATGGATTTCTGGTATCGGTATCCTCAGCGATAACTTGGTGTTCCCCTGAAGTCGACTTAGTTAAAACACCCAGATTTCCCATGAGCGGTTTTGCGAAAACAAACTGCAGTGTTCCCAAAAGCATAAAGATACCAGCCAAGCCGAATCCCCAATGCCAACCATACGTTTCGGCTATATATCCACATAGCATCATGCCAAAGAAAGCACCAGCATTGACCCCCATGTAGAATATGGTATAAGCTCCATCTTTTTTCTCTGGTAGATCTTTATACATTTCACCTAAGATAGAAGGCATATTGGGTTTGAAAAAACCTGTTCCAATAACTAAACAGATCAAACCCAGAAAAAACATAATGGAAGTATCAAAGGCCATGGCAGCATGTCCAAGCGTCATAATCGCCGAACCGATGATCACAGCTTTCCGTGATCCAATATATTTATCCGCTATAATCCCTCCTAGAATAGGAGTTAAATAGAGCATCATGGCATAGGTTCCATAAAGTGCTCCCGCTTGTTGTGCAGTCCAGGACCATCCCGAGAAAGGACTACCTTGAATAACTGCAGCAGTTAAAAACTGCATTAAGAGTACACGCATCCCGTAGAACGAAAAACGTTCCCACATTTCAGTAAAGAAAAGGACAAAGAGTCCTGAACGCTGTCCCAATACATTTGACTTAAAAAAATCAGTCGACGGGCTATTCGTTATATCCCCGTTTAATCTCCCCATAAATAATCAACCTTTATTTTTTGATAAAATACTTACAAAGAAACAAAAACAAAATCACTTTTGACCAAAATAAAGTTGCATAAACAAAAAAAGGCAACCCATTTGGATTGCCTTTTCGGTAACATTTTTAATATGCCTTATCTTTTGTGCAATTGCTCATAAAGATCAATAACCTTTTTCTGCAATTCAATTACTTCGCCATCGCGTTGTTGTAATTTTTGCGTCAAAGCATTCACCTCGTTTACATACTCTTTATCTTCTTCAGAATCTGAAGTAGATAAAAGTTGAACAACTGTCAAATTGAATAATTTTGAGATTTGATTCAGGCGAGACAAATTCACATCTGTAATCCCTGTTTCAATTTTAGAAAATGCTGGGATTGAGATATCCAATCGTTTTGCAACATCCTCTTGACTCCACCCCTTTTGGTGTCTAAGTAATCTGATTTTTTTTCCTAATGCATTCATCTGGTAGATATTTTAAACAAAAATAATAAATTACAATTTAATTTACATTAAATTATAATTTTTTCTCTAAAAATCTCTAAAAAACCGATCAGCCAGCACAGACAAATTAACCCCATTATAATTATTTAAACTCATAAGAAGTAAATTGTAACCTTTTGATTTGACACCATCTAAAAATGAATAGAGCCCATCCAAACTCACAACAACCTCTAAATCAGGGTTATTAAAATTATTCTTAATATTATTGGGGACACTTTCGATATCTTTATTAAGTTCTTTACAGGAATTTATATTCACGTAGACCACAGAGACATCCGACTCTTTCATTGAGTTTGCATATTGTAACAAAAACGATGAATCTAAACTATCATACGAGTTTAATTCGATAATTGTAACCAATTTCTGATTAGGAAATTGCTCTTTCACGGCGTGAATACTTGACTTCACTTTATCCGCATTACAGGCATAATCCTGATAAACCACAGATCCTTCCGAGCTTGCAACAAACTCCAAATAACGAATCGAAGTATTAAAACTTTTTATGGCCTCAAAGAACTCTTTCTTTTTGATCCCCAACCATTCGCAGATCGTATACGCCCCAGCAATATTAGATAGGTTGTGCTTACCAAACACTTGCAATGGAACGTCGCCATCCGGTGTATTGATGTAAGTCACCCCTTTATTAATTGTATAATCAGGAATCTTATAGCCATGTCTATTGATCTTACAATCTTTTGTATCTTGAAGAACCTTCTGTAACACAACATCTTCCTTATTATAAATTAAGGTACCTTTAGGCGGAATTGAGTCAATAAAATCTTCAAATTGTTTAATATATTCCTCTTGAGATATTTTTGAGTTAAACTCATTCCATACAATACCCGAAATTAACGCTATATTCGGTTTATAATACAAAAATTTGGACTTCGGATCAATCTTAGATGAAACATATTCATCTCCTTCGATAATAATAATCTTATTATGCTTAGTAATATCGACCAACTTATCAAAGCCTCTTAATTGAGCTCCTACCAAATAGTCAAATTCTTTTCCTAGAAATCGCATAACATGCATCACCATGCTCGTTATGGTTGTCTTACCGTAACTTCCAGCGATAACCACCCGGATTTTATCCTGCGAAAGCTCTTGTATAAATTCTGGAAAAGAATAAATTTTAAGACCTAATTCCTGGGCCCGCTTTAATTCAGGATTATCTGCCTGGGCATGAGCGCCCAAGATCACAGCATCAATATCCTCCGTTACTTTTTCTTCAAACCACCCCAATTGATTAGGAAGCAATCCTGCTTCAATCAAATGAGAACGGGAGGGCTCTACGATCTGATCGTCAGAACCGGTCACTTGATGCCCTTGTTTTGCCAATGAAATAGCAAGGTTATGCATCACACTACCACCTATTGCTATAAAATGAATCCGCATAGCTAAATTATCGCTTCACAAACTTGGCTGCACACCAATTATTTAAAACTTTATTGGAGATAAACTCAAAACCCAATGCGGTCGCCGCATCGCTTAAGATTGCTAAATCTTCCTGCTCATAGAAACCACTTAGGTACAGCTCACCCCCTGTACGAATGCTCAAGGCATACTGAGGTAATTGTTCTAAAAGAATGTTACGGTTAATATTTGCCAAAATCACATCAAAGACCCGACCGGCCAAAACTTCGTAAGATCCACAGAGCGCTTCGATATGCTCAACATGATTGAGTGCCCTATTTTCGATTACACTTTCAACACATATCTCATCATAATCCACAGCCAATACAGCTTTCGCGCCTTTTTTTGATGCTAAAATGGCCAGTATCCCTGTACCGCAGCCCATGTCCAAAACCTGCTTGCCCATAAAATCATTCTCCAAAATATACTGAAGCATCATCGAAGTTGTTTGATGATGGCCGGTGCCAAAAGACATCTTCGGATCTATAATGATTTCATAGGGAAACTCAGGTTTGGCCTCATGAAAAGTTGCACGCACATAGCATTGCCCTCCTACCTCTATTGGGTTGAAATTGCTTTCCCACAATTTATTCCAATTCTGATTTTCTATTTCCTGTATCTTATAATCGACCTCCAGGCCTTCATAAGGTTGAAGCATCAGCGTTTCTAATGCTTGCAAGTCAAGATTTGCAGCTGAAATATAAGCTGCAAATCCAGATTCGGTATCCTCAAAAGTATCAAAGCCAATATCAGCCAAATCAGATATCAACAAATCCTTCTGCCATTCTTCACCTGATCGCATTTGAAAGATAACCTCTACGTATTTCATTTCTAAAAATTAGCCGTTAAATACTTTAGCGATATCAATAAAATCTCTCGATTTTAAAGAAGCACCTCCAATCAAACCACCATCGATGTCGGCTTGAGCAAACAAATCTTTTGCATTACCTGGATTACAAGACCCTCCATATAGAATACTTGTATTATCAGCAATCTCCTGACCATATTGATCAGCTAACACCTCACGAATAAATTTATGAACCTCCTGTGCTTGCTCAGGGCTAGCTGTCAAGCCAGTACCAATTGCCCAAACTGGTTCATATGCCAACACCACAGCTGCAAAAGCTTCTTTAGACAAGTGGAACAATCCATCTGTCAATTGTGTTTTGATCACATCAAAGAAAGCTCCAGATTCGCGTTCCTCTCTTGTTTCTCCAATACAGAATATTGGGGTTAAATCATGCTTTAATGCAATATCCACTTTAGATGCCAACAATGCATCAGTTTCACCAAAATAAGCACGTCTTTCAGAGTGACCTAAAATAACATGTGAAGCACCTACTGATTTTACTTGTGAAGCCGAAATCTCACCTGTATAAGCACCCGACTCCGCTTGGTGAATATTCTGAGCACCAATATTTACATTCGCGACATTTTTAGACAGTTGCCCAAGACTTGACAAATGAATAAATGGACTACAAACAACCAATTCCTGGTTTCCAATCACTTCATCTTTGGCCATATTGATAATTTCAGAAAACAAGCTCAATCCTGATTGATAGTCTAAATTCATTTTCCAATTACCAGCTACGATTTTTTTACGCATGATTTTACGATTTAATTATATTTTTTGTTAAGTTGATTCAATTTATCTTTAATCTGCTCCGTGAGCTCTTCCCCTTTTGATGCATACAGCGTCTCCAGATATGCCATAAACTTATCAAATTCATAAGTCTGAGCACCTCCGTCAAACACCCAAGCAAATGACGGTACAAATTTAGCATAAAAACTTGTATCTGCTAGCATGCTTGCAATTCCAATTACTGTTCCTGTATTTAAAGCCGAATTGATGCCAAGGCGAGTATAGTCTCCAATAAAGGCACCGCATTTTAAAAGACCTGTATCCCGAACACTATCTAATGCATAATCGTAAATTGAAACAGTCTTTAAGTTATTCTTCAAATTGGAATTAGAGGTACCAGCTCCTAAATTACACCAATCTCCTATTACCGAGCACCCTAGATAACCATGATGCCCCTTGGCCGAAAAATCACCAATGACCGAATTCCCGATCTCTCCCCCAATAACACTCTGCTTCCCTACCGAAACATTCCCATAAATCGTAGCGCCCATTTTTACAACGGCTCCTTTACCAAGATATAATGGACCACGCAAATGCGCGCCCTCCATAATTGTAACATCTTCATCGATATATATGGGACCTTGTAGGGTATTGAGCGTAGCACATTCCATGCTAACACGATCAGCCACATAAAGATCATTACCTAACAATTGATTTGTTCCAGATATACTGAACGACTGAACACCTTGTACCAGATGATTGAAATCATGTGTTATTTCAGTCCCTGTGAGCAAAAATAGATCTTCTATCCCTTTTAATAGATCAATGGATATATCAACCTCTTGCACACGATAAGAGTCTATATGTGTATAACAACAAGCTAAAACGTATCCGTCCTGTACAAGGACCTCTCCGACACGCAATCGCTGTAGAAGCTGTAATAAGGCTACTGACGGAATAACGTTCTCAGACACCCATATAAGCCCCTCCTTATCCGCATCGTTGGCAACATAGTGTACATCAAATTTTAAAGCTAATTTTGCCCATTTCTCCCGTAAAGTCAGTATACCAACCCGAAGGTCCAAACAAGATTTCACGAAAGTAAATGGATAAAGACTCTTTCTATCAAAAGTAGTTAATGGGGTGCTAAGCTTATCCAACAATTGGATCGAATCAAAGCAATCTGTAAAGAAGATTTTCACAAATTAAAAATAACAAAAAAAACCCGACAAATTATATTTATCGAGTTCTTAATATTGTAATATACAGATCTGCTACAATTATTTTTTGTTGTAACGGTTACGGAATTTGTCGATACGACCAGCAGTATCAACCAATTTCATTTTACCTGTATAGAAAGGGTGTGATGTATGAGAAATCTCTAATTTTACAACTGGATACTCATTTCCGTCTTCCCATGTAATAGTCTCTTTTGTATCAACACAAGATTTTGTAATAAAAGCATAGTCATTTGACATATCTTTAAATACAACTAATCTGTAATTTGAAGGATGCAAATCTTTTTTCATTATTATTATTATGATTACGTATATTCAATTATTGAGGTGCAAAGATAACTTATAAAAATGTAACTTACAACAATTACGAAGAATAATTAGTTGAAATTTTCCACATTTTAGTTAACAGCACTTATCAAGGGCACAAATGTAACAATCTTTATCCTAACCAAAGAATAATTTTGTTTATCGACTTTTTTACCTAACTTAACTTACTACAATTAAATCACTTACATAATTATGAGCAAATTAGATGAAAAAATTGCTGCATATGTTGCAGAATCAAAAAAGCTAGGCTTATCATTAGATGAAGCATTTATTGCAAAAGTAACAAAAGGAATAGGACCTTCCATTTACAATGCAGACTCGGAAACCATTGCTGCATCAGATCCCGAAGAACTTAACCGTGTCAAACAAAACTTTTTGATCAAAAAATTAGGCCTAAAAGATGGCCCTGATTTAGACAAGGCACTAGAGGAAGTGATTACCGCTATTGGCAAATCCAATAAAAATAAATACCGTGTATTAGTATATGCTTTATTGGCAAAGAAATTCAAAAAAGAATCTGTTTACCAATAAGCATCACCTTTTTTCACTCAACTCCTAACCAAAGACCATTTCTCCAAAAAACTCAGGGAGATGGAAATTAGGAGTTGGGTTTTCTATTTTATTCCAAGATATAAAATGTGGTTGTTTGAGATGATCACCACATTTGTAAAAATTCCCATGTATCCGTTTACCTTTCAGGTCTACAACATTGTCAAACTGAAATACAGCAAGTGGAATGACCTCAATCATACTCCATCGCTTATCGGAACCATTACGCTCAATTAAAGAGTAAGTACGCACCTGTTCTATTGTTGTACTATCCAATCGATTTCTATTTGCCTTTTCGGCCGGACCATAACCGATCAAGCCCGTTCCAATTAGATTAAATTCCAGGTTATAATAATGTTCGCGTCCATCAAAAGAAATAAAGAACTCCACACAGCTATCTTCCCATACATTTTGATTTGTTTCGGAATAATTACCCCGAAGTTGTTCTTCGACGACATCATATTGCAACACAAGATACTCCTGGGTATAGCCAATCTTAAATTGTACCTCAGGTTTATACGGGAAAGATTCGCTCCAGTTATTAAACTCCAGCGAATGCGATTCAAAATTGCTCAAGAGCTTCGACAAAGTATGATAATCAAGTGTATTGGCCAGCTCCGCTGCGATAGGCAAAATGGTTAGTTTTTTCATTCGAATATTTTTTTACAGAAAAAAGAAGCTTCATCTACGCGATGGAAGCTTCTCAATATGATTAAAGGTATAAAATTGTTAAATGCAATCAAAAACTACCTTCCGCATAAATGCTTCATTCTTTTCCATCTCTTCAACCAATTTCAATTGCGTATTTGTACGCACCAGATTATGGTCATCATATTTAGTTTTGTAGTAATGATCTCCTTCCAAATAGTCCGTTAAGAAACGTACTCCTTGCATATAGGGCAATAAGAAGGCCCCATCGACTAATGTTTCTTTCTCTAAAGTTGTCAAGAAGTCATTAGCTTCCTCCAAATAACCTTCGGCATAGGCCTTATATAAGGCAAGATTTAGCAGAATTTTCGAAACATCCATCTCATCTTCGGCAACAGGGTTAATAATCGTCCGAATCGCATCTCCAAAATCGTATGCCACATAGCCTGGCATAACTGTATCCAAATCGATCACACATTGCATCTTATCGTGGCGATCTAAGAGCACATTATTAAACTTGGTATCATTATGTGTAATGCGCAGTGGAAGTTCCCCCTTGTTACCAAGTTCAAGAATGGTTTTCATTCGATCTTCACGACTAAAGATAAAATCCAATTTGTCCTTTACCGACGCTACACGTTGGCACACATCTTTAGCGATTGCTTTTCGAAGATTTTCGAGTCTAAACTCTATATTATGAAAGTTGGGAAGTACTTCAACGATCAACGAAGCATCTAAATCCGACAGCTGTTTTTGAAACAACCCAAAAGCACGGCCACCTTCGGCTGCTTGGACTTCAGTCTCTACAATATCATAGCTTTTCGTATCCTCTATGAGAATAAACATGCGCCAATAATTATCCTGACTATCTTTTATATATAATTCCCCACCTTTTGTAGGAACAATTGTCAATACATGATCGCTGATTCTTTTTCCTTCAGCGACTTTAACTTTTTTGCTAAGATGCTTGGTGACAATCTCAATATTATGCATTAATCCATCCACGTTCGGAAAAACATGGTGATTAATACGTTGTAATAAATGCGATATACCGCTATCTACAGTAGTAACTACACGATAGGTATCATTGATATGACCAGAACCAAACGGTTGCACTGAAATGATATCTCCTTCTAATGTGAATTGTTTTGCTGCGCTCTCTACTACTAATTGGTTAAAATCAGACATTAAACTATGTTTTTTAAATCATCAATGTGCTTGCAATATCACAAATTGAATTAATAAATGATAATTTTTATTTCAATCAAACGTTTGCATGAAATTTAATAAAATTAAGCAAACGTTTGCACTTTCATTTATCCCAAATGAAATAATATATTTGTTAATAGTACCCAGTCTCAAAGACTGTTTTCAAACAAGTAAATAACTAATATACAAACTCCTTATATCTCAAAACAATGGATAGAAGAAATTTCATAAAATCGACTGCCATCACTACAGCTGGAATCGGTGTCCTTTCAAGTACAGAATTATTTGCCCAAACAAATGGCAAGATAAAAATCGGTTTTATTGGTGTGGGTCTTAGAGGACGTAATCACGTTCAAATTGCCCTAAACAGAGATGATTTAGAAATTGTGGCTGTCTGTGACACCCAAGAAGAATCTCTAGCACAATGCCGTAAACAATTCAACGCAAAAGGCACCAAACTTCCAAAAGAATATACTGGTGGCGTTGATGCTTACAAAAAGATGTTAAGCAATGAAAAATTAGATGCTGTCATTATTGCAACACCTTGGCAATTCCACAAAAACCAAGCTATTGACGCAATGAAAGCTGGACTATACGTAGGTTGCGAGGTTATAGCAGGTCTAACGCTACAAGATCACTGGGATATTGTGAAAGTATCCGAAGAAACCGGAAAGCCTTACATGACCCTAGAAAATGTGGCATTCCGTCGTGACGTACTTGCTGTATTGAATATGCACAGACAAGGACTATTTGGTGAATTGTTGCACCTGGAAGGCGGTTATCAACACGATTTACGCGAAGTATTATTCAATGACGGAAAAGCGTATTATGGCCATGGCGTTGAATATGGCCCGAAAGCGATTTCTGAGGCACAATGGCGTACACAGTTCAATATCGATCAAGATGGTGATCTATATCCTACCCACGGTTTAGGTCCAATTATGCAATTTGCAGATATCAACAAGGGTAACAGATTCACCCATATCACTTCGTACTCAAGTAAAGCCCGTGGATTGGCAGCCTATGTCAATAAAGTTTCCCCAGGACACCCCAACGGTAAGATCAATTACAAAAATGGTGATATCACACAAACGATGTTACAATGTGCAAATGGAGAAACCATGTTATTAACGCATGATACACACTTGCCAAGACCTTACTCTATCGGCTTCCGCGTACAAGGAACAGATGGTATTTGGATGGATGTTGCAAAAGGTATTCACATCGAGGGTAAATCCAAACCACACACGTGGGATTCTGCAGATGAATGGGTAAAGAAATACGATCACCCAATCTGGCAAAAATATGAAGCGGTAGCAAATGGTTCTGGTCATGGTGGCATGGACTGGTTTGTATTCAATGCGTTCATTCAGGCAGTAAAACAAAAGGTACAGACGCCAATTGACGTATATGATTCAGTAACCATGAGTGCTGTATTCCCATTATCTACCGAGTCTATTGCAAAAGGAAATAAAACGTTGGAATTCCCTGATTTTACAAAAGGAAAATGGAAAACCAAGAAAAATACTTTTATGTTAGATGACAGTGGAATGTAATTGAAAAAACATTCTTATTATTATAAAAGCCGTATTGAAAGATATACGGCTTTTTTTATGGATGCTTGACATAATCATAATAATCCTACTTTTTAGCTGGTCTTTTCCGTAAATTAGCACTAGCAAACAACTTTTTCAACTCATTATGCTTACCGAAGCAATTATTATTTTAGTCCTGATTATTCTAAACGGAATACTATCGGCATCAGAAATATCCATCGTATCCAGCAGAAAGGCAAGGCTACAGGCTGAAAGCGATAAAAACAATGCGGCAGCCAAAATAGCGCTAAACCTAAAAGAATCGCCCAACAACTTTCTATCCACTGTACAAATAGGCATTACCCTTATCGGCATTCTAACCGGTTTTTTTTCTGGTGGTAGTATTTCCACATATCTAGTCGGCATATTTAATAAATCCAGTATTATAGCCCCCTATAGCGAACAGCTCGCTGTAATCATTGTCGTCTTTATCATCACCTACTTTTCGTTGGTGCTTGGTGAATTAGTCCCCAAACGTATCGGTATGGCTATTCCGGAGAAGTATGCCATGCTAATCGCTTACCCGATGAACCTGCTCAGCAAAATCGTACGACCATTTGTATGGCTACTCAGTATGTCGACAGAGTTTATTGTCAAAATACTCAATATCAAGAGTAGCGGCAATAGTGTCACGGAAGAAGAAATTAAGGCGCTAGTAGACGAAGGTGTCGACAGTGGTGTCATCGAAGGTATTGAGCACGATATCGTCGATCGTCTATTGAGTTTAGGGGACAAAAAGGCGGTCAACCTAATGACTCACCGCAAAAACATTGTTTTTTTGGATCTGGAAGATTCTTTTGAAGAAAACAGAAAGATCATACTGGACAACAATCATTCCATCTACCCGGTCTGTGAAGGTGGACTCGACAATATTAAAGGTGTTGTTCATGTAAAGTCTTTACTACGACAATGCCTCCAAAACGAACCATTTGATCTAAGAACGCTCATGTTACCCATCAAATTTGTGAACGAATTTAGCTCATCTTATAGCATCATGAATACCCTGCGCACCTCCAGTATACATCAGGCGGTTGTCATTGATGAATATGGTTCGCCACAGGGAATTATTACGTTACGGGATATCGTTGGCGATTTGGTAGGGAACATCACAGAAAGCGACCTAAGTGCCCGACCGACAATACGTCAATTGGAAAACGGCGATTATGTTGTCGACGGACAATATCAGATCGAGGACCTTTTGGATGAATTTGAAATCGGTCTTTCTGAGGAAGACGAAGATGAGATCAACAATGTAACTACTGTAGGAGGCCTAGTGTTCCTAAGATTAGATCACGTGCCCGAAGAAGGCGAACGTGTCCGATTTAAAAATCTAGTTTTCGAAGTGCTTGATATGGATGGCCACCGCATCGATAAACTACTTTTGAAAGTGGAGGAATAAAAGAATATAAAAAGCGGTTGGTTGATCGATATACTGATCAGCCAACCGCTTTTATATGCTCACCTTCTACAACAATTTAGTTGATGCCGTGCATCATTTTTTTCAATAAGGGGTTAAAGATGATCAACAACAATGCAGTAACTCCCGGAACTATTGCAAATATCATAAAGAAGTAAGACATCGAATGTTCTTCTGTAATGCGATCAATGTATGACCCTAAAAATCCACCGATAAAATTGGCAATAGCCGAAGCACAGAACCAACAACCGAAAAGAAGTCCCAAAAATTTCTTTGGAGAAAGCTTACTGACATAAGACAAACCAACAGGTGACAAACAAAGCTCTCCTGCAGAATGGAAAAAATAGGCGATTACAAGCCAAATCATACTGACAGAGGCTCTCTTGGCACCTTGGGGAATTTCACTCGCCCCATAAGCCAATGCTGCAAATCCGATACCTACTAATATTAAGCCCAATGCAAACTTAACAGGACCAGACGGATTCCATATTTTTTCCCAGAATTTACTAAATGACGATGCCATTGAAATGATAAAAAATGCATTCAAAATCTGAAACCATGAAGCGCCGACTTCTGATCCAGTTATTCCTATTTCTCTAAAGACTTTCCAAAGTCCCAAACACCAAATTATACCAAACGAAATACCAGTAAATAAAATCGTTAATGGATATTGTTTATATATCTTTCTAGCCAATGCTGTTAAAACAATTGTGACTATAACAATAGGCACAATGGTCAAAATAGTATCAATCCATTTAAACGTCACCGCCGAACTTCCAGACAGAACCCTTTGCGTATAGTCCTTGGCAAAGATTGACATCGATCCTCCTGCCTGTTCAAAAGACAGAAAGAAAACTACACTAGCCAACATGAATATGGTGACGACGATCAATCTATCTCGGACAACATGTGCTGGAATGACCTCTTCCTCTTCTTCGTGATTCTTGATCTTTTTTTCATGGTAAGCCCGAAGTGCTTTAGGAGAATCTCCGATGATACCAAATATCTTTTGTCCAAAATAGAATTGCAACATACCAAAGAACATAAACACTCCAGCAAGTCCGAATCCATAATGCCAACCGATCTTCTCACCAATGTAACCACATAATAGCATTCCTAAAAATGATCCGGCATTGATTCCCATATAAAATATGGTATAACCAGCGTCCTTTTTAGGACTTTGATCTGGGTAGAGATTTCCCACCATGGAAGAAATATTAGGTTTAAACATCCCGTTTCCTAGGATCATTAAGACAAGACCTAAATAAAAGAAATTTGAATTTACGCCCTCAAATGCCATAGACAAATGCCCCAAGGTCATGACCAAAGCACCGATCAAAATTGCCTTTTTAAAACCGGTTAGCTTATCCGCTATCATTCCACCGATCAATGGTGTCAAATAGACGAAACCAGTATACAAACCGTAAAGTTTCATGGCCCGTTCATTACTCCATTCCCATCCTCCATCAGCAATGGAACTTATTAAAAATAAGGTCAACAATGCCCGCATACCGTAGTAGCTAAACCGCTCCCACATCTCTGTAAAGAATAGCACAAATAATCCGGCAGGATGTCCATTTACCATCTTGTCATCGATCCCCTGCTTAGCAAGATGCGCTACAAGAACTTGATCTTTTTCTTGATTCATATAATTTCAATAATTGTTTTATAACTCAGGTTTTGTTTTTATTTTGATAAAAATCGCTTGAAGATACACTATTTTTCTATGAATTAATCAATTCCATGCATCATCTTTTTTATTTTTTTGTTGCCTAGAATAAGAAATACAGCAGCCACCATAGGGATCACTGTAAACACAGCAAAGAAGTAAGACATCGAATGAGATTCAGTAATCTTATCAATATACGACCCAATAAAGCCCCCTATAAAATTAGCTATGGCATTGGCACAAAACCAAAAACCAAACAATAACCCCAGGAATTTTTTGGGCGATAGTTTACTGACATAAGAAAGGCCAACCGGACCAATACACAATTCGCCCACTGTATGAAAAAAGTATGCCAATACCAGCCATATCATACTAACAGAGGCCGTCCTTGCACCGGTAGGAATCTCGGAGCTTCCAATAGATAGTGCCGCAAAACCAACTCCAACCAGTGTCAGTCCCATTGCAAACTTAATTGGACCAGAAGGATTCCATACTTTCTCCCAGATCTTACTAAATGATGTAGCCAGCGTAATGATAAAGAAAGAATTTAACATCGGAAACCAGGATACAGTAACTTCCGAATTCATACCATAATATTCCCGATAAACCTTCCAAAGACACAAGGACCAGATGATCACAAAAGAAATGCTCGAAAAAAGTATAATCATCGGGTATTTGCGTATGATTTTCTTCGCTAAAACAAACAATACCCCAGTAATTACCACAATCGGCAAAACCGTCAATGCAGCGTCGAACCATTTAAATAAAACCGCCACGTCACCACTCAATACCCGCTGTGTATAATTTTTTGCAAAGATCGTCATCGAGCCACCCGCTTGTTCAAAAGCTAAATGGAAGACAATACTTGACAACATAAAAATGGCTATTACAAGCAAACGATCACGCACAATATGTTGCGGATTTTCTTCTTGACCCGCTGCAATATCGGTTAGCTCTTCTTGTTTCTCGGGTGTATTGCCAATCTTTCCAAAGATGCGCTGCGCAAAATAAAATTGCAACATTCCCAAAAACATAAATATTCCGGCAAGCCCAAAACCATAATGCCAGCCGATCTTCTCACCAATATAGCCGCATAGCATCATACCCAAAAATGCCCCTCCATTGATACCCATATAAAAAATGGTATACCCCGCATCCTTTTTACCGCCTTTATCTGGATATAATTTTCCTACCATCGAAGAAATATTGGGTTTGAACAGACCATTTCCCAAAACAATCAGCACCAACCCTGCCAAAAAAAAGCTTTTATTAAATCCCTCTAAAGCCATAGCGATATGCCCGAGAGTCATAATTACAGCCCCCACCATAATGGATTTTTTATATCCTGTAAGACGGTCGGCTATAATCCCGCCGAACAAGGGCGTTAAAAACACCATCCCGGTGTACAAACCGTAAAGCTTCATCGCTTCGGAGTTGGTCCAGCCCCATCCTTGTTGGGCGATGGTAGAAACTAGAAAATTCACCAACAGCGCCCGCATGCCATAGTAGCTAAAACGCTCCCACATCTCTGTGAAGAATAATACGAACAAGCCGGCTGGATGCCCTTGTACCAATACATGTTCCGCCCCTACTTTTTGCAAATGGGTTTCAAGAACAGCATTTTTTTCAAAATTCATGTTTTTTTAGTCGTTATTTTTCAAAATAAGGTAGTGCGATTTCCATTTATAAGTATACCATCAGTAAATGGAAAAATCCGATGGTCCTCTACACCAAGAAAGTAGTGATTCACTCATCTTCATATACTCAAGCAAGATAGTGAAGATTTTAATAGGTTTCTAACAAATGGACTTCAGTTTTTTTAGTTGTTGCATCCGAGCAACACATCAATTAAAACCTATTTAACTATTCGAGTTCTTTCCATTGACAGAAAAGAACTCGAATAGTTAAATTTTAAATCAAAGGACGCAAACGTTCCAATAATTTTTTAGTAGCAAAAATACCCTCTTCCTCACTCAACTTACTTCCCTCATATTCAATCCCCACATAACCTTTGAATTTTGCTTTTTTAACAATCTTCAACATACGCTCATAGTCAATTTGCGTTTCATTACCATTGGCATCAAAATCATGTGTTTTGGCACTCACACCATGCGCATAAGGCATTAAATCCGTTACACCTTGGTAACGATCATACTCATAGAAATTACCAAGATCGGGTAAACTTCCACAATATTTACTACCCACTGCTTTTAATGTATTGGCCAACCAGTCACCATGCGAAGAGATACCACCATGGTTTTCTACAATTATGCTAATGCCCGCTTTTTTACCGATATCAGATAGTGTTGTTAAACTTTCAACAACACGCTTACTCACTTCCTCAGGCGTTCCTTTTCCAGCCGCATTGACACGAATGGCATGACAACCTAAGAAATTAGCTGCAGAAATCCACTTATAATGGTTTTGCACAGCTTGTTTTCTCTTTGTTTCATCTTCGTCACCGAGATTTCCTTCACCATCAATCATAATGAGTACATTACGTACACCATTATCTTTCGCGCGCATATTTAGCTCAGTAAGGTAATTATTATCATTAGCCTTATCCTTAAAAAATTGATTCACATATTCCACCCCATAGATACCGTATTTTTTGGCAGCCAATACTGGAAAATCCAAATTGTTCAAATCTCCCTTAAACAAGGATTTATGCAATGACCATTCAGCCAAGGAAATGTCAAACCAATCTTTCTTTGCTGCCGCAAAACTCTCCAAAGAGGGAGCTAATGCTATACCAGCAGATGCTAGCGCAAGGTTTTTAAGAAAATCTCTTCTTGAATTCATGTGTTTAGATTTAATGTGTTATTTAAATATTTCCCCAGCCAGTGGTCAACACATCAACGAGGTGCATCGTCTGAATGGGTAATTTATGTTTATCGATATAAGATTGAAGCTGTAGCAAACAAGATGAATCAGTGGAAATAATATAATCCGCATTCAGATCAAGTGCATTGCGCACTTTTTGCTCAGCCATTGCCGCGGATATTCCTTCGAATTTAACGGCAAAACTTCCCCCAAACCCACAACATGTCTCGCTATCTTTCACCTCCACCATCTCCAAACCTAAGACCTTACTCAATAATTTCCGTGGTTCCTCTTTAATTTTGCACTCTCGCAAAGCCGAGCAAGAATCATGGTATACCGCAACACCCTCCAATTCAGCTCCAAAATACTCTTTTTTTAGCACGTTTACTAAAAAATCAGAGATTTCCATCACCTGTTGTTGTATTTTATGACATTGATGGGAATCTGCCGAATTTGCGAATAAATCATTATAAGCATGTCGTACCATACCAGTACAGGACGCCGAAGGAGAAATAATCACATGATCTCCCGAGAAGTCACCTAAAAACTTCCGTCCGACCTGTTTCGCATCATCCCAAAATCCAGCATTATAGGCCGGCTGGCCACAGCATGTCTGCTCAGGATTATAGACGACATCGCAACCGACTTTTTCTAATAAACGAACCGTATTAAAAGCGGTTTCAGGGTAAAGCTGATCTATAAAACAAGGAACAAAAAGTTCTACTTTCATATGCAATTCAATCAATAAAATTAAGATTTATTGGATACTAATATCCGGACCAAAAGTAACAATCCAATTACAAAAAATAAAGAAAGAACCAATGCCGAATATCGAATATTATGTGTTACCTGTTCTATAAACCCGAATGAGAATAATCCAATGACAATAGCAACTTTTTCTGTAACGTCATAAAAAGAGAAGAAAGCCGTCGTATCTTTAATATCCGTCGGAATTAACTTAGAATAGGTTGAGCGTGATAAGGACTGAATCCCGCCCATAACTAAACCGACCAGTGCAGCAATTATATAAAACTGAAGTGGAGTAGATAAATAAAATGCTGCAATACAGATGCCGATCCAGATCATCACCACAACGATCAACACCTTAATATTTCCAAAAAGCGTAGATAAATAAGACATTAAAAATGCACCTAAGATAGCCACGAGCTGGATGAGAAGAATTGTTGCAATCAACCTTTCTGCGCCTAAATGCAAAATTTTCTCTCCAAAAGAAGAGGCTACAATCATCAAGGTCTGAACACCAATTGCATAAAAGAAAAAAGCCGGCAAAAACTGTTTTATTTCTGGAATACCTTTGATCTTTTGGATAACATGGCCGAATTCATCCCATACATTCTGTACAAAACTCTTACCGGTGTTATTCTCGGTCGCATCAATTTTAGGCAGGTATTTAAAAGGGATCATTGAAAACCCAAGCCACCACAATCCGACCATTAGAAACGATATGCGAGCCGGCAGTGAGGCATCTGTAATACCAAACCATTCAGGTTTAAGCACCACTATAAAACAAAGAATCTGTAAAGTGACACAGCCAATATATCCATAAGCAAAACCTTGCGCACTCACCTTATCTTGTTGATCAACAGTTGCCAAAAGCGGTAAATAAGAATTGTTAAACAAAACACCACCAATATAGCCCATCGCCGCAAGAACAAAACATATGATACCAATTTCCAAGGTTTCAAGCTTGAAGAAAAATAAGCACATACATGCAACCGCTCCAACATAGGTAAAGAATTTCATAATCTGTTTCTTTTTCCCCTTTGCATCAGCGTAGGAAGAAATAAAAGGCAAAGAAAAAGACATCAGCAAATAGGCAAAGGCCAAAGAAAAATTGGAAAGTGCGGTATTGACGACTTCAATCCCAAAGAAACGAACAACATCACCATGCTCTTTTGTCGTCGTAATTGCGGTATAGTAAACAGGGAATATCGTGGAAGTAATAACAAGGTTGTAAGCAGAATTGGCCCAATCGAACATGGCCCAAGAACGAATCAATTTTTTATTGTTTTTTACAATTGCTTCCATTTAAATTGGCTTAATAAGTTTGACGAATATAAGTAATTATTTTAGCCATTTCTTTACGAATTACACTTGCTCGATCATCTATATAATTATTGTTCATAAAAGAAAATGCCAAGCGCCTTCCTGTCCGCGTAATCAGATAACCGCTCTGATTATAGACAGATGTAATCGTTCCCGTTTTAGCAAAAACAAACGGTTCACCGAGATCTTTGCTATAGGTACGTTTTAGGGTGCCATCGACACCTCCAGCCGGAAAAAGACGGAAACGCTCTTGCTCATCCGGCAACTTATTTTTCAAGAGGACCAATAGATCTACATTATTCTGCGGAGTCACCTTGTTATAGGACGACAGACCCGATCCATCAAATAAGGCGACCTCAGCTGAAAAGTATTTATAAACGTTATTCTTCATCCAGTCCCGTACCAAGTAAGTATCAAATTGACTGAATTGTTTCCACGAACACATCATCAAAAACTGTTCAGCAATAAAATTATCACTTGGCAACATCATTTCACGGATTAAATTTTTGGTACTGCCGGAATAGAGTATCTTGGTATTGCTTGGTTTTTGGTAAGATAGTAAGGTGACGGATTTACCTAGACTGTCCGCCAATAATTTAATAAATAAGCTATCAGAATAGATAAATGGAACTTCATTGACATAACCGCTCGGAACGGGACGTTTGGACATCCAAAAGGAATTTGCATGAAATGAGCGGGAAAGTTCAAAATCACCGACCTTAGGTTCCGGCAAAAAATCCAGTGAATTTTGAAAACTTGCTGGAGAGGTCGATAGATAATTATAACCTTTTTGTCGAAAAGTGACCACATTGCCATAAATAGGAAATGTACTGATTTCAGGTTGATAGTAAGCCTCAAAATCTTCCATAGCCCAACCATGCGCAAAGAACTTATTCTTCATTGTTCCTGGCACGACAAAAATGCGTTTATTCGTATTTTTCAAAAAGTTGTATACTACCCGGGTATCTAAACGATTATGCAGAAAGGTCGGATCACCAGTCCCCCAGATAAGCAACGAGTCTCCGCGTTCCACATACTCCAAACCAGGTATTGAATCGCCCAACAGTGCCAGTGCGGCATAGGTGGTATACATTTTCGTATTGGAAGCCGGCGTAAAATGCTTATTGCCGTTTATATCCATGACATATTTATTGGCATTGAGGTCGTATAAAGAAAAACCAACAAAATGATCATTTAATATTTTAGATTCTTGAAATAGCTGATAAACATCCTCAAAGCTCTGAGCCTTCGCTACAAAAGTAGCAGCGGGCAGAAACCAAAGCAGCAATAATGCACTTAAAATTTTTTTCATCAGTTCAAACATACAAAAAACTGCATGAACTCCCTTTCGTCTATTGCCAAAATTCAGATACAAATCCTTAAAAAGGAAAGGGGAAGACAACGCCTCCCCCTTTCCTTTTTAAAACTATCAAAAATTAATATCCTTGATTTTGTGTCAGAGCTCCACCACTTCTGTCAATCTGCGATTGTGGAATTGGGAAGTAATCATTTTGTGGTTTATAGTTTAGGCCTTTATAACGTGACATAAAACCACCTTCAAACGTTGCGTAGCTTTCCAATACAGTTTTCGCCTCACCCCAACGCACGAGGTCATAGAAACGATGTCCTTCCATCGCTAATTCTAAACGACGTTCAAAACGAACAGCTTTGCGCGCATAATTTTGGTCTGGGAAAGAAGTATAGGGTTTAACAACATATACTGCCGCCGCAACATTATCGCCAGTCGTTTTTGGAGGTAATTTTGCCGCACGTTCACGAACTGCATTTACGAGATTCATCGCTGCACCTAAGTCGCCCAATTCAACTTGACATTCCGCTGCCATTAAAACAACATCAGCTAAACGAATAATATTAACATCCAAGTCAGTAATATATGCCGCTCCTGACGCCGTATGTGTCGCATGCAGACTCTTCGGAATCATTGTTTTTATACCAACAAATGGTCCTCCCGAGCTCACCTCACGAATCCATGCATCGCCTGGCATGACACCATAATCATAGAAATTTACACCTCTACGACCAACCGTATAGTCCAACCGTGGATCAAAACGAAGCGTCACATCAAGTTTGTATGTTTTCTTTGCCTCATCAGACAAACCGAAATCTGATTTATATGGATTATTGCGATAAGAACCGTCCAACAATGGTAAGCCATTTGCATCAACTTTATACGCATTGACCAAATCAATGGTCGGTTGATAGAAACCACAACAACCTACAGGATTACTTCCGTTTAATCCAGACAACATATCTCCAACATTGGCATTGTCGCCAGATCCATCTGGGTTAATCACATGTTTAGATACCAGTAATGCCTCTGGGCCATCTTTTGTAAGTACGTCAAAGTTATTTTGGTACGGCATCGTACGAAGATCCTTTGCACCGATAACGTCTTTAAACAAGGCCAATGCATCAGCATATTTTTTCTGGTATAAATAAACCTTACCTAAATATGCCTTAGCGATATTTTTATCCATACGGCCTGATTGTTGGTTAATCTTAGTGGCAGGAAGATTATCCACTGCAAATTTTAGATCGTCGATGATCTTAGGCAATACATCATCTTTATTAGGTTTAACCTTGGCCTCATCCACCGTCATAGTCTCATCCACGTAGGCTAAGTTTTTGAAAACACGCCAGAGGTAAAAATAATAATGTGCACGCAATAACCTGGCTTCACCTTGAATTTGCTTTGCACGGTCCGCAGTCACTGTTTTTGCACCTGCCTGATCCGCATTCAAAAGTCGTAACGTATTATTTGCTCTGAGCACACCCTCATAGTATACCTCCCACATCTGGCTCAGGTTATCATTAGAACTATTTGGTGTATGAAACTCGATCATATTCATATTAGGTTGATCCGTAGCTTCAGAACCTTTATGGGCGTTATCCCCCGCAACCTCTCCAAACAACCACTGGCTAGGTGCTGAAGAATAGTTTCCCCAAGTACCATTGACATTGCCATTTAAAATGCCGTATGCACCAATCAATTCAGCTTCAATACCCTTTGAGTTAGCAACCTGCGTGTCAGACAACTCCCCCTGTGGAATACGTTCCAGGAAAGATTTACCACAAGAAGATAGCAAAGCCATTGATATTCCGAGAACGACGATTATATTTCTTTTTTTCATTTCAATCAAATTTTAACTTAAATCATTAAACCTTAAAAACCAAGACTCACACCCAACATATACTGACGTGCTTGTGGATACACTCCGAAGTCTACCCCCAAAGCAGAATATGTTGAAGGTGTTGCACTTACTTCTGGGTCTAGGCCTTGATATTTTGTGATTGTAAATAGATTTGTTGCACCAATATAGGCACGCAATTTTTTGATACCGGTATTATTACCGAACACCTTATTTGTATCAAAATTATATCCAACCTGCAGATTCTTCAACTTTAAGAAGCTCGCATCCTGAACGTAATAGCTCGAAGAAGCATATTCGTACGCCGATGCCCCCACCACTTGCGACGGAATCATGCTTGAAGGATTTGTTTTGGCATCCCATGCGTCTAAGACACGTACACTTTTTTGGCCTCTAAATACGCCAAAATCCGTAAAATAACGCGTCGCCTCATAATTTTGGTTACCCTTTGACCCATAGAAATAAGCCATAAAGTCAAAATTTTTATAAGATGCATTGATATTGAATGAGTACACAAAATCAGGATGTGGACTACCTATGATCGTACGATCGCTGGCATCGATTTTTCCATCACCGTTAATATCCGCAAATTTAAGTCCGCCTGCTCGCGATTTTCCATCCTCATATTTGGCCACGCTTGCATTTGACATATCTGCATCCGAATAGATACCGATTACCTTATAACCATAAAAAGCACCAATTGGCTCTCCTGGTTTTAAGATAGAAGTTTCCATACTTCTAAAGCTACCGTAAACCTGTTGAGTAACAGAAGGCGCCAAGGCAACAACTTTGTTCACGTTTCGCGATATTGTAGCCGACAGATCGAATTTAAATTGGCTTTCTTGACGTCTTCCATAATGGTAATTCAATGAAAACTCAACCCCTTTGTTTTGCATATCACCAATATTTACATAAGGTGATCCCGCACGACCGGCGGCAACAGCAGGTAATGGTAGCAGGTATAACATGTCTTTCGTTTTCTTGTTATACCAGTCGAAAGAACCATCAAAGTCACCTTGGGCAAGCGTAAAGTCCAAACCAATGTTCAATGCGGATACTTGTTCCCATTTTACATCAGGATTATTATACGCATTCTGCCACATACCGGATGTTAAACTTCCATCGATTGGATAAGAAGAAGAATTAATAGCAACTTGATAGCGATTTAAATATTGGTTAGCTGGAATACGTTGGTTACCCGTTACCCCATAACCTGCTCTGATTTTTAGGTCAGAAATCCATGAAACACCTTTCATGAACTCTTCTTGCGACAAACGCCAAGCCGCACTCGCCCCTGGGAACGTTCCATACTTGTTGTTCGGTCCAAAGTTAGAAGAACCATCGCGACGTACAGTTGCACTTAAGATATAACGATCTTTGAACGAATAATCCACTTTTCCAAAGATCGAAAACAGTGATCCAATTGCACCCGAACCATCACTTACACGACCTGTAGATGCAGCACCCAAATAGAGATAATCAAGACTTGACATCGTGAAAAAGCCATTCCCTTTTCCTGAAATTTGTCTATTACGATTTTGAATTGCCTCTGTGCCCGCAAGAATACTTAACGTATGCTCGTCATTAAATGTCGCTTTGTAATTTAATGTATTTGTCCAGGTCCATTCTTTATTCAATCCAAAATATTCATTTATTCCATTATTAAAACTTCCTTCTGTAAATTCAGGATTTGGATAAGTATAAGAAACACCATTGTAATTCTCATACTTCATACCAAAGCTGCTTCGGAAGGTCAAACCTGAGACAATATCAAATTCACCGAAAACGTTACCGAAAAACATATTGCTCTTGTTTCTATTGTCTTTTGCACGGTAAGCAATAGCTACCGGGTTTTCACCATTACCAAATTGGCCACCAACGGATCCCGCAAAATTTCCACCTTCATCATATACTGGAATAATATTGTGTATACGATATGCAAAACCTAATGCACTACCTTCACCGATATAATCACCAGCAACATTGGTATTTACACCTACACCAAATCCCTCCGTAAAGCTATATTGCATATTCTCCCCAAAACGCAATTTATTGTTGAAAGCCGAAAAACGCGTATTTGAACGAAGATTGTATTTTTCGAACCCCGTGTGAATAATTGTCCCTTTTTGTTTCAGATAACCACCAGAAATCGCGTATGAAGCGTTCTCTCCGCCGCCTAAAACACTAAGCTGATGTGATTGTGTGGGGGCATTTTGAGACAAAGCATCAAACCAGTTCGTTCCGGCCTTATTTGCTTTCGTAATCTGATAGAAGTCCGAACGGCTGCTTGCATCGTATTTATATTTTGACATATCGATATCCGCTGCAGTGATTACATCTTTACCGCCTACTTTAGGTCCAGCGATAAGATAGTCCGGAAGCACATTATTTGTGCCATTTAATCTATTTTCTATATCCAAAGTTTGTTGTGGAGACAACATTTTTGGAAAACGTGAGCTGTTTGGTACTTGTACACCATAGTAAGAATCAAGGTTAAATTGAGGTTTTCCCTCTTTACCAATTTTAGTTGTAATAATTACGACACCGTTGTTTGCGCGTGAACCATAAATTGAAGCTGCTGATGCATCTTTTAACACCTGCATTGTTTCAATATCATTTTGATTCAACCAGCTTAACTTTCCTTCATAAGGCACTCCATCAATAATGTAAAGGGGTTCATTGTTGTTAATCGTACTATAGCCACGAATTTTAATCTGTGGTGTAGAACCAGGAGCGCCGTCCACTACGATCTGAACCCCTGTTGCTCGCCCTTGCAATGCCTCAACAGCACTCGCAGCCGGTGTGGTCTTCAATTCCTTCACATTGACAACAGCGACCGCACCTGTTAAATCTTTCTTACGTTGTGCCGAATAACCTGTCACAACGACCTCTTCCAAGGCGTCTTCTGAACTGCTTAACGAAATTGAAAGATCAGCTTTCGAAGAAACAGTAATCTCAGTGCTTTTGTACCCAATGTAACTGATGATCAACACATCGCCTACTTTACTTTGAATAGTAAATGCACCATTCTCATCGGTCGACGTCCCGGTACTACTTCCCTTTACTTTAACAGAAACCCCTGTAATACCTTGACCTGTAGCAGGATCCTTCACGATCCCCTTGATAGGCGTCTGTTGTACACGCTTTGTTTTCATTAATGAAACGACTTCAACTTTGCCATGGCTAACTAATCCACTGGCAAATCCATGAGTGGTCATTCCTCCCCCAATGAGAAGAGAACTCATAAGCAGAAACCTCTTATTGAACTTTTGGCCCAATATGAGATCAAAACAGCAATTTTTGTCCGTTTTTTTCATCATAATTTTACTAAATAGGTGGTTTAAAAAATTTATGTTTATTCTTTAGTTGTTTTAGCTGATATTGGTTTATTTAAGTTCTTGGTCATTTTTTTTAGGTCTGACGACAACAATGCGATATCGTTGACAGGTTCATTCCCCTTGGTTATTCATTTTTCACTTAATTTGGTTATTTTCCAGAAATGTTAAAATCTGTTAAATAAATGTAAAGAATAATAAATGTAAAAAAAAAGGAAAAATCTTAATTAATTCACAAAGTGCTATAAATCAAGTTATTGTATTTTATACACTAAGCCGAATTGCAATACTATTGTTACACAAGCACATCCTTTTGTTTTCGCTACAGAAAACCTTTCCCAAAATTCAATGTGCTTTGTCAAATATTCTACAAATAGGTCCAAATAACCTAAAAGCTCCTTATATTTGTTGTTGATGAATGTAAGTAATTTATTAGAACGGGCGCTCCGATTTGAGTTCCTATCCAAGGAAGAGGGTGTTTTTTTATATCAAAACGCACCTACAGCTGATTTGACTTTCGTAGCCAATGAATTGCGTAAAATACAAGTGCCACATGGTAAAGTAACCTGGCAGATCGACAGAAATGTCAATACCACCAATGTATGTATTGCAAATTGCAAATTTTGCAACTTTTTCCGCCGTCCCGGTCATGAAGATAGTTACATCACCGATATCGAAAGCTACAAGCAAAAGATAGAGGAAACTTTTAAGTACGGTGGTGATCAACTGCTGCTGCAAGGTGGCCATCACCCGGATTTGGGTATTGAGTTTTACAAAAACCTTTATAAGCAATTAAAAGAGCTTTACCCTACGCTAAAACTACATTCACTCGGCCCGCCTGAAATTGCGCATATTTCCAAGTTGGAGAACATGAGTCATATCGAAGTTTTGAGACAATTGAAAGAAGCTGGACTGGACTCTCTACCTGGAGCCGGAGCTGAAATTCTCAATGATCGCGTAAGACGTCTTATATCAAAGGGAAAATGCGGCGGTAAAGAATGGCTAGATGTTATGCGGGCAGCCCATAAAATTAATCTACCAACTTCTGCCACCATGATGTTTGGTCATATCGAAACAATAGAAGAGCGTTTTGAACATTTGGTGTGGATTCGCGAAGTACAGGATGAAAAACCGCAGGAATCCCATGGTTTTATAGCATTCATCCCTTGGCCTTTCCAGGATGATGGCACCTTATTGAAAAGACTTCGCGGTATTACCAATAACGTAACAAGTGAAGAATATATCCGCATGATTGCTTTGACCCGCATTATGCTTCCTAATATCAAAAACATACAAGCATCCTGGCTCACTGTCGGAAAACGTACTGCTCAATTGTGTCTGCATGCCGGAGCAAATGACTTTGGTTCTATCATGATCGAAGAAAATGTCGTCTCTGCAGCAGGGGCCCCCCATAGATTCACATCTAAATCAATACAGGAAGCTATTTTGGAAGCTGGATTCAGTCCACAACTACGAACACAAAAGTACGAGTTCCGTGAGCTACCAGCCCATATGGTCGAACAGGTCATTAACTATTAATACGATACATTGAAAGACGTCATAAGAAATATTGAAGCAATTATATTTGCTTCTGCGGAAGGAATAGATCTTGCCGACATCAAACAGATTTTGCAGGAAGCATTAGCCATCGAAGTATCCAGAGACGAGCTACGTGACTTGATTAAAAAAATTGAAACGAAGTACCAGGATGAAGATTATGTACTCGAATTACGGTACATCAACAACGCCTATCAGTTTTTGACAAAAGCTGTTTATCATGAATCGATACAACAGCTCCAAAATCATAATAACAAGCGAAAATTAAGTCAATCAGCGCTAGAAACACTCGCCATCATTGCTTACAGACAACCGATAACAAAATTAGAAGTGGAGCAGATTAGAGGTGTCAGCTGTGATTACGCTATTCAACGTTTACTGGAAAAGAAGTTAATCAAAATTGCGGGAAAAGCAGATAGTATCGGAAAACCATTACTTTATGCAACAAGCCAACAGTTCATGGATCACTTCGGAATCAATGGTGTGAGAGATCTCCCACAATTAAAAGACATCGTTACCGAGGACAATGCGATTGGCGAAACAAATGAATAAATAAAATAAAATAAATTTTTATTTTCAAAATACAATTCAACATATTGATTAACAGAAAAATAAAGCTTAATAATTTTTTGAAAAAAAGTTTTAAAAAATAGTTTTCTTCTCTAATTTTACAACATTGAATAAGAAACAATAAAGTATTATTTTATGAACACGGCAACTTTAGCTAACGAAGATCTTGAAGAAGTAAAATTCGCATCTTTCAACGGTCCTGATGACGATGATGATGATTTCGATGATGATTTCGATTTACCTGAAATCGACTCGATTGGAGGATTGGATGACTTCGATGATGACGATGAATTTTAATATTTTAGTGCGATATAACACTACCTATTAAAACACCAGAGTATCATTAAAAAAATAAGGCGTTCAATCAAATTGGACGCCTTATTTTTTACTTTGCCTGATCGATCAATTTATGTAATTCCATCTTGGGAATCATGCCGCTTTGTCGCCATATTTGCTGTCCATTTTTGAACAGCACAAAAGTAGGCACGCCACTTACCTTATAAATCGAAGCAATTTTGGGATTTTTATCTACATCAATTTTAATGATGGATAGATCTTCCTGATAAAATTCCTTTACATCCTGTAAAATCGGCGCCATAGTCTGGCACGGACCGCACCACGTCGCAAAAAAATCCACCAAAACCAGCGAATTTGATTGAATAATCTGGTCAAAAGTAGCCATTATTGATTCTCCTTTACTTCTTCTTGCAATGCCTTATACCCACCTTGGATATTGCATATATGTTTAAATCCTTTAGCACTTAAAATAGATACAGCCACTGCACTCCTATATCCTGATTGACAGTGTACATACAGTTGTTTATTGTCTTTTTTAAGTGTAGAACCAAAATTAACGAAATCTGTTAATGGAATATTCATTGCATTGTCAATATGTCCATTACCAAATTCTTTATTTGTTCTTACATCCACAATATGACCTTGACCTGATCTTTTCCTAAATTCTCCTGCACTAATATTGCTCAATGAGACTACATCTTCGTTACTTTTCCAAGTTTCGATGCCACCATCCAAAACTCCAATAACATGAGTATAACCCAATTTTAATAAATGGTTGTAAACCGTATCCTGACTATCTATTTCTGTAATCAATAAAATTTTTTGCGCTTTATCGGGAAACACTTGTGCCAAAAAGTGATCAAAAGGACCTTTAAAGCCTATATTTATTGATTTCGGCACAAATCCTTGCAGGAATATATCGCCAGGCCGCGTATCAAGAACTTGAATAGCTGTTTCACGGCGCATTTTTTTAAATTCCTTCAATGTTAATCGTGGTAAATCTGAAGCGGGCTGCGACATCTCGGCCTGATGGTTCTTCGATGCTGCATGCAATTGCACTTGACCATTGAACAGTGCAAAACAGACCCCACATAATGTGATAAAAACGCTACGCATATATTTGACTATTTAAAAGGAATAAGCAGCTTTTCCAATTCCTCAATTTTACCATTGTATATATTTAAGTCCACATTGCCCTGAATGCCTCTGACAGAGCCTTTTTCAGAAAATTGCCAGAAAGCCCAATGCTCCTTGGGGTTCTCAACCCAAAAGTTGTAATTTGCAATCCATAGCGTATAAGCGGCAAACTCCTTTTCCAAAAAATCACTATAAAACTTATCTCCGGAGTAAAGAATGGGCTTTACTTTGTAGTGAGCTTCGACTTCTTCAAGCCAACGTTTTAGCCCAACTTTCAAGCTATCCATAGATTGTTGTTTTGGATGCTCCTCAATATCCAAGACCGGTGGAAGATCGCCAGGCTGTAATTTAACTTTTCGAATAAAATTCTTCGCTTGCTTTACCGAGTTTTCATTGGGTCTAAAATAATGATAAGCCCCTCTCAAAACCGCCCTATTTGCCGTTTTGCTCCAATTTCGACTAAACTTATTATCCATTCCTTTCTCACCCATTGTCGCCCTGATAAACACAAAATCTATCGGAAAATGATCATTGATTGTGCTTACCTTTTGCCAATCTATTTCTTCCTGGTAGGTAGACACGTCTATACCAAACACCTTATCATCGTGCTTGCTCATAATCTCAATATTTCGAATATCGTATTTAGCCTCCTTCGTCAGAGACTTGTCTTTGGAGGTAGCCACACGAAAATAGTATATAATTCCAGCTCGATAATGCCACATTACAAGACAGAGGAAAAACACCAGCATTCCTGCTATCATCCAGATCCACTTTGTTCCTCGGGCTTGACTTCCTTTTGTGCTTGTTTTCTTTCTTTTTAATCGCTGTTGTGCCATGGCACGATGAAGTTACGGCAATAGCAATTAACTCGCAAAATTTTCACAACAATTTATATTTTTGTGTATGATCGTGTACAACCCCAAAGACTGGCTTTCGGCAACTTTCAAGTTGCATAAATCAGATACCTTCAAAAAGTTACTGCCATTTCTTGTTTTAATCGCTTTTTATTCCTGGATGATTGCCTTTCTTGAATTGGAATACCTCAAATTAAATGAAAAGAGCTGGGTCAAAAACATAACGATTGTCCACAATCTTCTCGGTTTTGTTATATCGCTTTTACTGGTATTCCGAACAAACACAGCCTATGATCGTTGGTGGGAAGCCCGAAAGCAATGGGGTACATTGACCAATATAAGTAGAGCCTTTTCGTACAAACTAAATGCCATGCTGGATGTAGATGACAAAGTGAACCGTAGCTTTTTTAGAAAGGCAATCCCCCTATTCGCAGAGACACTATACGATTTTTTAAGATCGGATTACACCAAGTTTATGCTCGACGAAAACGAACACCCTGAGTTAAAAGCTTTGGATAATAAAAAACATGGCCCCAATCAAGTTTCTACCATGATCTTCCACAAAATCAATGATCTATATAAAGAAGGAACTATAAGTGGCGATCAGCTTATTATCCTTAATGAGGAAATTACTACTATGACACATGTTTGTGGAGCTTGTGAACGTATTAAAAATACGCCAATACCATTGGCATATAGTGCATTTATCAAGAAGTTCATTATCTTCTATACCATGACCCTTCCAGTAGGTTACGTTTTCTCCATCGGTTACTTTGTTGTGATTGCTGTACCATTTATTTTATATGTTTTAGCATCTCTCGAATTAATTGGCGAGTCCATTGAAGAGCCATTTGGTATCGACCAAGACGATTTACCGATCGACAAAATTGCGGCCAACATCAGGAAACACTGCCATGAGATTATCCCTGTATAGCCTTTTTTAAAAACAATCTAGCTCATTTTCAAACCCTAAGACTATCTATAGAAAATAAGTTTTGTAAATCTATTCGAAATTTCTACTTTTGTCGCGGAGAGTTGGCAGAGTGGTCGAATGCGGCGGTCTTGAAAACCGTTAACTGTCACAGGTTCGGGGGTTCGAATCCCTCACTCTCCGCAGAAAAAGCCTTTCAGAAATGAAGGGCTTTTTGCTTTATAGCTGGATTCAAAGCCCCAGCTGGCTGGGCTGCCAACACATCCCCATTCAATCTGGTTTACCAGCTATTCTCCCTATCAAAAAATCAATTTTCTTACAGCACTACACCATTCGAATTACCACATTGTTACTACGAGAAAACAACATTTTACGCAACTCTACCTTTCCCCATGCACGATTTTTAACTTTTTTCACTCTTTTATGTAATAATCTGTAATTCATAACATCTAATACGCAGAATATTCTAGGCAACCCTAATTACTGGTTTTATGTTCAATTCTTATGAAAACTATTGTTCTTCGTATCAATAAAGATTTACGGAACTATATATGTTATTTCACCAAACTCGGTATTTCAATACTTTTACTTATGATATACGGATCGGCATATACACAAAAAAAATATGATTTTCAGGTCAACATCAATGGAAAAGGAACACCGATGAATCTTATCACAGGATATAGCTGTAGTGGAGCGTATGGACAGAAACCGATTTTCGTGTTAGGCAGTAAATACGAAACGCTGGAAAAATCACAGCAAATTCTTTCCCAACAATATAAGTATGTAAAAAAGCTAACTTTACACACTACCAACAGTAAGCATTTTAATATGTATGACCAGCCGATATGTTTTTTTGAACTAGACACATTTTTAAAATAACCCGATGACCAACAAAGAAAACTTTGAGATTATTTATAAAGAATATGCGCCGGCCATCCGCAAGTTATGCCTCAGTTATACTGGAGACCCAGATAATGCAGATGATTTAGTCCAAGAGACCTTTATTACTGTATGGAAAAAACTCGACGGTTTTCGCAATGATGCAAAATTAAGCACCTGGATCTACAGAATAGCGATCAATAATTGCTTGACGAGCATGCGAAAAAAGAATCAACATGTAAAAAAAATAACTGACTCAAACTACATCGATATACCCGAGGATTCAACGAATGAAAAAGTACAACAGATTGATCTGCTGTATAAATGTATCAACAAACTAAAAGAAGCGGATAGAGTACTGATCACATTGGTATTAGATGAAAAACCTTATGAGCAAATAGCAGAAATTACGGGAATTACAGAGAATAATCTCCGTGTTAAAATCCATCGAATTAAAAAAGAATTAACTGAAATTTTCCATAAATATGCAAGACTTTAACGATTTACAACATCTTTGGAAACAGGATAGCAAACAACATATCTTGCGCCCAAAACGCCTGAGTAAGGTCAAAGACTTTCGTCAGGAATTAATAAGGAAAGAAATAACCGGTGCTGTGTTATTGCTTGTAACAGGATTAATTATTCTTGCGCTAGCATATTTCCTTGATTTTAGACACAAAACGCTGGCATTGTACACAGCGATGTTTATCGCATCCTGCCTTTGTTTTATACAGGCATCCTTAATGATGACCACTGTAGGTAAAATCAAAAAGATCAATGAAGTAGCTTTACCTACCGAGCATTTACAACAGTGGCAACAGTTTGATTCCTTTAGAAAGAAAAGAATTCATTGGAATATGCCCATTTATCATTTAATTCTCAGTATAGCAATCTCGATCTATCTTCGGGAAATCCTAGTGGGTGCCAGTTTCAACTATTATTTACTCACTTACCTTCCAACCTACAGCTGGATGCTATTTTCCTACTTTTATTTAGGCAAAAGACAACTCGCTAAAATTGATCGATCCATCAACGAAGTTATTTTTGAATTACAAGAACTAGAACGACAATTCGGGAATTGAAAAATCGGATCGTGTTTGCTCCTTAAAAATACTTTCATAGCTCCATTTTTAATTGCAATTTCCTTAAAACAAGGTTATGATCACATCTAAAGCGAAAATACCCACCAAGGCGGAGTTTTTTTTGTCGCCAATATGACATCGGAAAGAGGGGCAACCCTTAAAAATAACCAACTGGTATTCAACTACATTTCTATTTTAAGAGTGCTAAAACTGCTTTTAAACAAAGAAAAATGTAAAATAAGTTTTGTAATTCTACCCAAAATTTCTACTTTTGTCGCGGAGAGTTGGCAGAGTGGTCGAATGCGGCGGTCTTGAAAACCGTTAACTGTCACAGGTTCGGGGGTTCGAATCCCTCACTCTCCGCAGAAAAGAAGCTGTCTCAAATTT
>NZ_DJTD01000019.1:0-85668 GCF_002440385.1 Sphingobacterium sp. UBA6317
AATTTGAGACAGCTTCTTTTTTGTGTTAATTTTAGGTTAATCAATCGATTGCGTAAATATTTTTTATTACATTGCGGCGCATTAACAAAATATACACTTAAAATTGAGACATACATGTGTGGAATTGTAGGATACACAGGTTATCGTCAGGCGTATGGTATCGTCATTGACGGATTACAAAAGTTAGAATACCGTGGTTATGACAGTGCTGGAGTGGCATTGCATAAAGGTGAGCAGATCGATGTTTACAAAAAAACAGGTAAAGTCGCAAACTTGGAAGAGTTTGTGTACGGAAAAGATCTACAGTCGACCACAGGGATAGGCCACACCCGTTGGGCTACCCATGGTGAACCTTCTGATCGGAATGCACATCCGCATTATTCCAATAGCGGACGCATCGCGATGATCCATAATGGTATCATTGAAAACTATGCTTCCTTAAAATCAGAATTAATCAATAAAGGTTATACGTTTAAAAGTGATACCGATACAGAGGTTCTGGTCAACTTTATCGAAGAAATCCAATTGCAGAATGAATGCTCGTTAGAAGAAGCGATCCGTATTGCTTTAAAACGGGTCGTCGGGGCCTATGTGATCCTCGTATTGGAAGCTGGTCATCCGGATCGTATTATTGCAGCACGTAAGGGAAGTCCTTTGGTAATTGGTATCGGTAAAAATGAGCATTTTTTGGGTTCAGATGCTTCCCCGATGTTAGCGTATACCAAAGAAGTTGTTTACATCAATGACTATGAACTGGCCATTATCACACCGGAGGAGCTGATCCTTAAAAATTTGGGTAATGAGCGCATCACACCTTATGTCCAAAAATTGGATCTGGAACTGTCAGCTATTGAAAAAGGAGGCTTTGATCACTTTATGTTGAAAGAGATCTTTGAGCAACCGCAAACGATCTTTGACTCCATGCGTGGACGTCTTGATCTGCAATCCCATCAGATTACACTCAGCGGCATTGAAAAATTTGCCAATGAGATCAGCAACACCAATCGCATTGTAATTGTTGCCTGCGGTACCAGCTGGCATGCCGGACTTATTGCAGAATATGTTATTGAGGAATTGTGCCGCATAAATGTAGAAGTTGAATATGCATCGGAATTCCGCTACCGTAATCCGGTTATTCATCCAGGAGATGTGATCCTGGCGATTTCCCAAAGTGGTGAAACGGCTGATACATTAGTTGCGTTGGAAAATGCAAAAAAACAGGGTGCTATTATATTGGGTGTGGTCAATGTTGTTGGATCTTCTATCGCCCGACTTTCGGATGCAGGTGCCTATACCCATGCTGGACCAGAAATCGGCGTAGCAAGTACAAAAGCATTTACAGCACAGTTGACTGTATTGAATCTGATTGCCTTAAAGATTGCTTCTTTGAGAGGCTCCATCAGTGAAGAGCGTTATCAAAAACTCGCAAAGGAATTAAATGAAGTGCCTGAAAAGGTGGAGTGGATTTTGGATACGCAGGTTGATAAAATTAAAACCATTGCCAAAAAGTACAAAGATGCCCGCGACTTTCTTTTCTTGGGTAGGGGATATAATTTCCCGGTTGCTCTGGAAGGTGCGCTTAAACTCAAGGAAATTTCCTATATCCATGCCGAAGGTTACCCTGCAGCAGAGATGAAACATGGACCGATCGCATTGGTTGATGAGAACTTGCCTGTTGTTTTTATCGCTACAAAAGATGCTTATCACGAGAAGATTGTTTCAAATATTCAGGAGATCAAAGCACGTAAGGGAAAGATCATATCGGTGGTTACCAAGGGCGATACCGTTTCTGAAAATCTATCCGATGATTTTATGGAAATTCCGGAGGCCGATGAGATTATTGCGCCATTGATTTCGGTTGTACCATTGCAACTGCTATCGTATTATATTGGTGTAGAACTCGGATTGGATGTGGACAAACCACGTAACCTGGCGAAGTCGGTAACTGTAGAGTAAGGAGGCCTATGAGTGTATTGAAGAAGAAACCTTTGGAACAGCTGGGCTATGGATTTATCCCAGATGAATTTATTCCAGCAGGACAAGATGAATATACCCTGCGCTTTCAGCAAAACCCGCGTAATGACTACCGCGATCTGACGGAAACGGAGATTCAACAGTTGATTCATAACGGTAACTGGTCAAGCGACTGGACCAAGGTCAAAGTATCGGCAGTCTTCGATCCGAATCAGGTGCAGCACTGTAAGTTCTACGGTCTGGTCCGTATCGGCAATTTGAGTCCGAGTTACCTGGATTACCGCAATTTGCAGCTGCCCATTGGCCTGTACCATTCGACGATCATCAGCTCGGACTTTGGTGACGATGTTGCTGTTCATTATGTGGGCTACTTGTCCTACTTTATTGTTGGTAATGAAGTGCTGTTGAGCCAGATCAAGGAAATGGAGACCGGTAGTACAGCCAAGTTTGGTAATGGCATCCTCCGTGACGGTGAAGAGTCGGAGAAACGGATCGAGCTGGAGCTCTGCAACGAAAATGGTGCCCGCTCGGTTTACCCTTTTGATGGCATGCAGGCTGCAGATGTATACCTTTGGACCCGCAATCGGCATGATCATGCTTTACAGCAGCGATTTGGAGAACTTACGGATCAAAAATTTGGAAGTCAACGCGGCTATTACAGCCAAATTGGCGACCGTTGTGTCATCAAAAATACGTTAACGATCAAGAATGTCAAGATTGGGACTGATGTTTATATCAAAGGGGTCAGCAAGCTGAAAAATGTAACCGTCAATTCCTCACAGGAATCGTATACGCAGATCGGTGAAGGCTGTGAGCTTGTTAATGGAATTATTGGCTATGGCTGTCGTATATTTTATGGCGTTAAAGCCGTACGTTTTATCTTGGCTTCCTATTCGCAATTGAAATATGGTGCGCGCTTGATCAACTCTTATTTGGGTGACAACTCGACAATTTCCTGTTGTGAAGTATTAAATTCCCTGATTTTTCCAGCCCATGAACAGCACCATAACAACTCGTTTTTATGTGCGGCATTGGTGATGGGCCAAAGTAACATGGCTGCTGGAGCAACCGTAGGATCGAATCACAACTCCAGAGCTGCGGATGGTGAAATTATCGCGGGGCGTGGTTTTTGGCCCGGACTCTGTGTCAGTCTAAAACACAACTCCAGATTTGCTTCGTATTGCCTGATTGTAAAAGGGGATTTTCTGCATGAACTGGATATTAAGCTACCTTTCACCTTAGTAAGCAATGACGTACAACATGATCAACTGGTCCTGATTCCGGGGTATTGGTTTATGTACAATATGTACGCATTGGTACGGAATGCCAATAAGTATGCGGCGCGGGACAATCGACATTTCAAAAATCAATATTTTGAATACGATATGTTGGCACCGGATACGGTGAATGAAATGTTTGAAGGGATGGATATGCTGGCCTTGGCCGTTGCAGACAGCCTTCACACTGCAGCAGGGAAGGATGAGCGTGAACGTATTGTTGCCGGTCGGGCACTGCTTGCCAACAACATGGACCTAAAAGATCAGACCATCGTGTTGCAAGGAGCCGAAAATTCACGCAGACCGACTGTTATTCAGAAGGTTGGCGAGGCTTATCACTTGTATCGTTCGTTTATTAAGTATTATGGTGTATTGCACCTGATGGATGCCCTCGAGGAAGGTCTGTCACTGCAGGATATTATGGCCTCCTTAACGGGTCGATCGCGTACGAACTGGCAGAATATCGGCGGACAGCTGATCGAAAGCAATGCCCTGCACACTTTCTTAGATGATATTAAATCAAAAAAGATAGATTCGTGGGATGATATTCATGAATTCTATCATGATAAAAGTAAAGATTACCCCCTAGATAAACGTGAACATGCACTCTTGTCTTTAATCGAAGTCTTAAATTTGGAAGGTATGGTTTTATCAACAGATAAAATTGTATCTTTGTTGGATCAGGCGCTTGGGCACCGGATCTGGATTGGTGAACAGATTTATAAATCCCGGGCCAAAGACTACAAAAATCAGTTCAAAAACATGGTTTATGCCAATGATGAAGAACGTGATATTGTGGTCGGAAAACTGGAGGACAATTCTTTTATCAATCAACAACAAAAAGAATTAGAGATATTCAAGATAAGGGTTGCTAATTTGAAAGGGCAATTTTAAAAGAAAAGCTTCCGCTCGGAAGCCTTTTCTTTTTTGACCTGCTGTTCTTTTTGTTGACCAGTTGCTTTTTTGACCTGCTCTTCTTTGGGCAGCTGCTTCTTTTCTTTGATTTGTCACTTCTTCATTTGGCCTGCTGCTTCTTTTCTTTGACCAGTTGCTTCTGTTTTTTGTCTGTTTTCTAATCCTGGCGGCCGAGGCTGCTATGAAGCTTGCTTTTGTCGTTCCACGCCTTTACTCGTTGATTTTATCGAGCGGCTTACGTTTATTGTCTTTGATCTGTTTAAAGTGGCTTGGCGTCAATCCGGTTACTTTTTTGAATTGATTACTTAAATAGGCAACACTGGAGTAATTGAGTTTATAGGCAATCTCACTTAATGTCAGTTCATCGTAAACCAATAGCTCTTTGACATATTCAATTTTTTGGCCGATGAAGTATTTTTCGATGGTGATCCCTTCAACATCCGAAAATAGATTGGAGATGTAGTTGTAATCATGGTGCACTTTCTTGCTGATGATTTCGGAAAGATTAAGGCTGGTGTCGTTATGTTGATTACGGATGAGATCCAACACCACATGTTTTACCTGTTCGATGATGACGGTTCTTTTATCGTCAATAAGTTCAAACCCAAGTTCCGAAAAATTTTCAGCAAGTTGCTTGCTCTCCGCTTTGGTTAGTTCTTCTTCAATTTCCACCTGGCCCAAAGAAATATGCTTAACATGGAGATTGAGCTTCGCCAGTTCATTTTCAACAACCATTATGCATCTATTGCATACCATATTCTTTATTGCAAGTTTCATAAGATTTATTTTAAATACAAGTTACTCATGTAAACTCAAAAATCGCTAATTTATTAGACATGGGGTTGTAATATTTAGGGTTTATCTTGTAGTATTTTGAAAATAGGCTGTGGGAAAAAATAGGACGGAAGGGTTAGATCGCCTACAGATGAGTGTCAAGGGACGGATGCTAAGCGTTTATCTCAGTCAAGGCTTTATTTCCGCTAGGGCTTTATTTCAATAGTTGTGCCTATTGGAACAGCGTCAAAAAGCTCGTCAATCTCCGAGTTTGTAAGTGCCATACAACCGAAAGTCCAGTCCATGTGGCGTTGCAATTTACCGATAAAGCCTAGTCCGTTTCGGAGTCCGTGGATCTTGATGTCGCCACCGGCATCTTTTCCTAAACTTTTGGCATGGGCGATATCTTGTTCATTCGGATAGGAGACACCTAGGTTTTTGTGATAGTCGCTATATGGATTTTTATCGTAGATCGTATAAAGACCCTCGGGTGTTTTTAAATCACCTTCAAATTCTTTGTCGCCCACAGGTTGACCGCCTAGTGAAATACGATATGATTTTAGGAGCTTTCCCTTGCTATAGGCCAATAGTGTCCTTTTAGATTTATAGACAATCAGTTTGTCCACTTTCGCATGCCGATCCAACGTTGGTTCGGGATAAAGATTATAACCTATCAGGCCCAGGCAAAGTAAGACGAGGAGGCTGATGACTGTTTTTAAAACTATTCGACGTTTTCTAGGTCGTTTCATCTTGGCGATCGTTAGCTAATGGATAAAATGTTTAGACCGAGTGCCTAACCTAGGGCTCGGCACTCGGTCTACTCATGTATTTTGATGTTACCGTCTAGAATTCGCGGTCAACATCCTTGTCGCCACGTCCCGAAAGGTTCACAATAGCGACTTGGTTTTTGTCTTTGAGCAATTTCACCGCAAGGGCAACAGCATGAGACGATTCAATGGCCGGAATAATACCTTCCAGTCGGGAAAGCAACTTGTAGGCATCAATCGCCTCGGTGTCAGTCACGGGATGATAGTTTGCACGATTGCTATCTTTTAGCTGGGCATGTTGCGGCGATATCCCCGGGTAATCAAGGCCTGCAGATATCGAGGTTGAGGGGATCGGATTACCTTCATCATCGACCAGACAGTATGAAAATGTCCCCTGGAATACAGTTGGTTTACCAAAAGAAAGTGTCGCTGCTGTTTTTGGGTAAGTCCCGGTGCCACCACCTTCACCACCATGAATTTCGACGTCATGATCATCGAGAAAACCCGAAAATAAGCCAATCGCATTTGACCCGCCACCTACACAGGCAAAGATGCTGTCGGGAAGGCGCCCTTCCTGATCAAGAATCTGCTGGCGTGCTTCTTTACCGATAACGCTTTGAAAATAGCCGACCATTTTTGGATAGGGATGTGGGCCAACATGTGATCCCAATAGATAATAGGATGTGGGATTTTCGACGTAATACATCAAGGCCGCGTCTACGGCATCCTTCAATGTACGGCTACCTAAGTTGGTCGTTACAACCTCGGCGCCCAACAATTCCATGCGTTTGACGTTCAGGGCCTGCCGCGCAGCATCGATTTCGCCCATAAATACTTTGCAGGGGATGTTTAACAATGCTGCTGCTGTTGCTGTTGCAACGCCATGTTGACCGGCGCCAGTTTCGGCAATGATCTCTGTAGCGCCCATTTGTTTAGCCAAAAGAATTTGACCGATACAGTTGTTTATCTTGTGGGAACCTGTATGGTTTAAATCTTCCCGCTTCAAATAGATTTTGGAACCTACGTGTTCGCTTAAATTCTTCGCGTAATATAAAGGTGAGGGGCGACCGACATAGTGTTTTAAGATCGCAATAAACTCTTTCTGGAATTCTTCTTTTTGGACATGACTATCGAAAAAAGCAGCCAGTTTATTCAATTGCTCTTCCAATACCTGTGGGATGTAAGATCCGCCAAATTCTCCATATTGACCATTGTATTGAAGCATCTTCTCATTTGCTTCGACAGATGCAGCTTGTGTTAGACTCATTTTAGGCTTAAGTTTCTTGTTGTAAAAAGATATATTATTTATTGAAGCCTAATATAGTAATCTTTGCAGGTATAGAAAAAAAACAAGGCATCTTTTCTAGAAAAGATGCCTGTAAAATCTTGTATTTGCAAACAAGGATATATTGCGGCCTGTTTTAAGCGTTGGTTTTCCGGAAGATAAAGTAGAAGCCCACCAAAATAAAAGGTATACTCAGTAATTGGCCCATGTTTAAAGCCATACTTTGCTCGAAAGCTTCCTGGTCAATTTTAAAATGTTCCAAGACCATGCGTGCACCAAATAATAGGACCATGAATATACCAAATAATTGACCTTTTTGGCGATTGGGATTTGATTTGAATAGGGAACCAATGATAATAAAGATCAAAATATAGGCGATTGCTTCATAAAGCTGCCCAGGGTGGCGTGGTACATTGTCTACACGTTCGAACACGATAGCCCAGGGTAGATCTGTAGGTGTGCCAATAATTTCGGAATTGAAGAAATTTCCGATACGGATAAGTGCGCCGGCAATAGGGACTACAACGACCAATCGGTCCGCTAACCACAAGAAGTCGGTTTTTGTTTTTCTGCAGAATAAATAGAGTGCGAGGATAATTCCGATGGCGCCGCCATGGGAAGCCAATCCTGCGAAGCCGGTAATATGAAATCCTGTTTTATCCCATTTGAATGGCAGGAAGATTTCAAGTATATGATCTTTGTAATAGTCAAAATCGTAAAATAGGCAGTGTCCTAATCGTGCTCCGATCAAAGTGCCCAGAAAAATATAAATTGAAAGCTGATCCAACTGTTCCTGTGTGCGGCCTTCCTTTTTGAATATACGCAACATGATCACGTATGAAACAAAAAATGCTAACAACCAGCATAAGGCATAATAGCGAAGGGCAAAAGCGCCAAAGTTGAACATTTCGGGGTCAATATTCCAATGTATTGCACTTAATATTGAATTCATAAATTTTATAGCTTTTTAAATTACTTTGAAGTAAAGATAAGCTTTAATCTCATTTTTTTATTCCTACAATTTGTTTTTAAGCAGAATATCATTGGGCTGCGGATCTAATTCATTCATCGTGAACAAAATATTGTCTTTTGCGGATCCTTTTTACTTAAAGAGGAGCGTATGACTTAAAATAAATTGCGCAAACAATATTTCAAAAAACATTTTTACTTTTGCATTTCATTGAAATTTTCATATTTTGACGAAAGTAAATAGAAAAGGAAAAGATGGCAGAAAAAAACAAGAAAAAAGAGCCGAAGCACGACGCGGTTGTGACGAAAGATTCGCTTTCATTTTTTGAGAAATATATCAATAATGCTTCTCCTACAGGATTTGAGTGGGAAGGACAGCGCCTGTGGTTGGATTATTTGAAGCCTTATGTTGATGATACATTCGTTGACAACTACGGTACAGCTGTAGGGGTAATCAATCCAAAAGCGGAGTATAAGGTCGTTATAGAGGCTCATGCGGATGAGATTTCTTGGTTTGTCAATTACATTACCAAAGACGGACTGATCTATGTAATACGTAACGGTGGTTCAGATCACCAGATTGCGCCGTCTAAGCGCGTGAATATTCATACGGAAAAGGGCATTGTCAAAGCTGTATTCGGCTGGCCTGCAATTCATACGCGTTCGGGAGAGAAAGAAGAAAATCCTTCGCTGAAAAATATCTTTTTGGACTGTGGCTGTAGTACCAAAGAAGAGGTTGAAGCCTTGGGAATACATGTCGGTTGTGTCATTACATACGAAGATACATTCTCTATCCTTAACGACCGTTATTATGTTGGGCGGGCTATGGACAATCGTGCTGGTGGTTTTATGATCGCTGAGGTTGCTCGTTTGCTAAAAGAGAATAAAAAGAAATTGCCATTTGGATTATATATCGTAAATTCGGTGCAAGAAGAGATTGGTTTACGCGGTGCCGAAATGATTGCAGATCGTATCAAACCGAATGTCGCCATCGTAACTGATGTGACACATGATACGCAAACTCCGATGATCAATAAGATCACGCAGGGCGATCTATTTTCAGGTAAAGGTCCGGTATTGTCCTACGCTCCAGCGGTTCAGATTAATCTGAATAAACTGTTGGTTAAAGTTGCTGAGAAGAATAATATTCCTTTCCAGCGTCAGGCTTCTTCTCGTTTTACAGGAACTGATACGGATGCATTTGCCTATAGCAATGGTGGTGTACCGTCTGCATTGATTTCTTTACCACTCCGTTATATGCACACAACAGTGGAGATGGTGCACAAGGAAGATGTGGATAACGTGATCCGGTTGATCTACGAAACATTATTGAATATTGAGAACGGACAAGATTTTAGAACATTTACAAAGTAGAATTTAAGAATATATTAACTTATCATTAGAATTATTATGGAAAATAACCAAAATCAAAACGAATTGAGCATCGAGTTGACAGAAGAAGTAGCAGAAGGAACCTACTCAAATCTTGCGATTATCACTCACTCTAATACTGAATTTGTGGTTGACTTTATCCGTGTGATGCCAGGAGTGCCAAAAGCAAAAGTGAAATCAAGAATCGTTTTGACTCCAGAGCATGCAAAACGCTTGTTAGGTGCATTGGTTGATAACGTGAACCGTTTCGAAGCATTAAATGGCCCAATTAAAATGGACTTAGGTGTTGCTGAACAACCTCAACAAGGTGGTGATCCTACAGTTGCATTCCCTTTTGGAACGCCACAAGGTCAAGCATAGTTGATTGCAGCTATCATTGAGATATCAAAAGCGCCAATTGAACATTGGCGCTTTTTTTATGTCCTTGATTTCAGCAAAGTCTTTCCGATGCTCCAATCGGGTTCATGTACGAAAAAAACGATTGCCCTAACTACCTGTTAAGGGATAAGATCATCAAGATCTAATTAAAATTGAAACATCTGCATATCAGGTAGTGCCTATTAATATTTCTTAATCAATGTTTAGACAGTAATAAGTCAGTGCATATTCAGTCTACACTGAGCAAGCACTGAACGAGCACTGAACAATCACTGAGTAAGCACTGTCTAAAATATAAAGTTGGATGCCATCTGATATTCGCCTGTGGGCTATTGTTAGTTTTGGACTTGGCATTTACTTTTACTAAATTTAGATAACTAATTCAAAAAGGAGATTTATATGGATATTCAAGTGCGGAACTTGACAAAGAAGGATTATGTTGATTTGAAACGATCGATGGAACAGGCTTATGATGGTGCAGGTGAGACCTGGTCAAAGGAAAATATTCAGGATTTGATTGATATATTTCCCGAAGGGCAATTATGTGTGGAGATTGATGGACATGTCGTTGCCTGTGCCTTGTCCATTATCCTGAATTCAAAAAAGAATAATATTTACGATAGCTATTATGAGATTATCGATGACGGTAAGTTTACCAAGCATAGTGATGATGGAGACACCCTTTACGGGATAGAAGTGTTTGTTCATCCGGCACATCGGGCGTTACGTCTCGGCCGGCGTCTCTATGATGCGCGTAAGGAGCTGTGTGAACAGATGAACCTCAAATGTATTGTTGCCGGGGGCCGTATTCCCAATTACCATAACTATGCGGATAAAATGAGTCCGCGGGTTTACATCGAGAAAGTCAAACGCAAGGAGATCTATGATCCGACGCTGACCTTTCAGCTTTCAAATGATTTTCATGTCAAAAAAATACTCAAGCATTATCTGCCTGAAGATGCTGAATCGATGGAGTTTGCTACCCTGTTGGAATGGAATAATATTTATTATGAGTCAGAGACACGGTCCATTTCGACCACCAAGCAGACGATCCGTTTGGGGCTGGTGCAATGGCAGATGCGCTTGTTTGATAATCTGGAGGCATTTTATGATCAGATCGAGTTTTTTGTGGATACGGTGAGTGATTATGGAACAGATTTTATCATGTTTCCGGAATTTTTCAATACGCCGCTCATGAGCCCTTATAACGACCTTCCCGAGCGCCTGGCGATGGAAAGGCTTGCGCAGCATACCTCCGAGATTATCGACCGCATTCAACAGTTTGCTGTATCCTACAACGTTAATATCATTGCGGGTTCCATGCCATTGATGGAAAACAAAAAACTCTACAATGTTTCCTACCTCTGTCATCGCAACGGTAAGCTGGATGAGTTTAAAAAAATTCATATCACGCCAAATGAATTTAAATACTATGGTATGGTGGGTGGTAGTGAAGTGAAAGTATTTGACACCGATTGTGGTAAAGTAGGGCTGTTGATCTGTTACGATGTCGAGTTTCCTGAACTGAGCCGTATTTTGGCCGATCAGGGCATGCAGATTCTATTTGTGCCCTTTATGACGGATACCCAAAACGGGTACATCCGGGTGCGTACCTGCGCGCAGGCCAGGGCGATAGAAAATGAATGTTATGTGGCTATTGCCGGCTCTGTGGGTAATTTGCCGCGTGTGAATAATATGGATATACAATATTCGCAGTCTGCCGTTTTTACTCCTTCAGACTTTGCTTTTCCCAATAATGCCATCAAAGCCGAGGCGACACCGAATGCCGAAATGGTGCTTATTGCCGACGTTGACCTGTATGCGCTGCGCGACCTACATGAGTATGGTACTGTTAAAGTGAAGAAGGATAGGCGGAAGGATCTGTATGAAGTGAAACTTTTGAAGTAAAATTTAAATACGCTTTTAATCTCTTAAAATATGATACAAAAAGTCAAATGGGGGACGCTATCCATGGTCTTAATGATGATGTCATGTCAGTCAAATAAGAAAAGCGATACTGCTCAGGAGGTCCGCACAAATTTTTTTGATGTCTCAGGTATGGATACGACGGTGAATCCAGGAGATAATTTCTTCCAATATGCGAATGGAAGCTGGATGAAAAATACGCAGATCCCGGCATCGGAAACAGGATGGGGCTCCTTTTATGTGCTCGCCGACGAAAATCTGGCAAACCTGAAATCTATTTTGGAAGGGGCCGCAAAGTCCGACAACAAAAAAGGTTCAGATCAGCAAAAGGCCGGCGATTTCTATGCGAGTGGTATGGATACGGTGACGATCGATAAATTGGGTGCGAAACCGATCGAAGGGGCCATTCAAAAAATCAATGGATTGAAAAGTATTGATGAATTGATTGCGTATGCTGCAGATGGATTTAAGGAGGGCGATGGTGATCTTTTTACCTTTTATGTCGCCGCGGATGACCGGATCAGCACTAAGAATGCATTGCAATTTTTTCAGGGGGGACTCAACCTGCCTGAAGCAAGTTATTATTTAGATCAGGATGAGAAAGCGAAGAAGATCCGGGAGGCCTATGTCGCGTATCTGGTCAAGTTATTCGGACTGATCGGTGAAGGGGCAAATGCCCAAAAGTCGGCTGATGAAGTGCTACGCCTGGAAACAGAAATTGCCAAATCGCATGCCACACCTGTAGAATTGCGGGATCCCATTAAAAACTACCACAAATTTGCGGTACAGGAATTTCAGAAGCAAACGCCAAACCTCAACTGGAAAGATATTCTGCAACGCTTGGATGTGAAGACCGACACGATTTTGGTACAGCAGCCCAAATTTTACCTTGCTTTAAATAATTTGTTGAAGTCGCAGTCCTTAGATAGCTGGAAGACAAAACTAAAAGCAGATTTAGCGAATGCTTCTGCGACGGCACTGAGCAAAGGTTTCCGGGAGGCCAAGTTTGAATTATTCGGGAAAACCCTGAATGGTCAGAAGCAGGAGAAAGAGCGTTGGAAGCTGATGGTGAGTTCGGCGGACGAGAATCTTGGCGAGATTGTGGGTAAGTTGTATGTGGATGAATACTTCAAGCCCGAAGCAAAAAAACGAATGCTCGAATTGGTCGACAATTTGCAGAAAGTCTATAAGAGCCGCATTGAGAAATTGGACTGGATGACGCCTGAAACCAAAAAGAAAGCGATTGAAAAATTGGAAGCCTTCACCAAAAAAATCGGCTACCCGGAGAAGTGGAAAGATTATAGTGATGTGGAAGTCGCCAAAGATACCTACTATGCCAATTTGCAGTCTGCTGCAAAGCATGCTTATAAAGAAATGGTGGGTAAAATTGGTAAACCGGTTGACAAGGCAGAATGGCTGATGACAACACCTACGGTGAATGCCTATTACAATCCACCGTATAATGAGATTGTATTTCCGGCCGGCATCTTGCAGTTCCCCTTCTTTGATGCCAACGCGGACGATGCAATCAATTATGGCGCTATCGGTGCCGTTATCGGACACGAGATGACACATGGTTTTGATGATCAGGGGCGCCAATATGATAAAGACGGTAACTTGAACGATTGGTGGACTGCCGTGGATGCGAAACAGTTTACGGAACGCGCTAATCAGGTAGCGAAGTTATATGGTGGTTTTACACTGTTGGACAATCAACATGTAAACGGTGAGCTTACTTTAGGTGAAAACCTGGCGGATATCGGCGGTTTAAATATTGCCTATGATGCCTTTAAATTAACCAAACAAGGGCAGGGGCAGGACAAGATTGATGGTTTTACTCCAGATCAACGTTTCTTCCTGAGTTTTGCGCAAGTGTGGCGCGTAAAGAGCAGCGATGAGCGCATGCGGCTACGTTTAAAAGTTGATCCACATAGCCCCGAACAATTTCGGGTAAATGGTCCCGTATACAATATGGAGGCTTTCTATAAAGCATTTAATGTACAGCCTACAGCAAAAATGGATGTGGCACCGGAGAAAAGAATTTTGGTTTGGTAAGCGGAAACAGGCGTGAACAGCATTGCCTAATACGGATTAAGGTCATGTTGTTCAACTGATAACGTTTAAATGGAAACGAAAAAGTAAATTTGTCTTTGAATTATGATAAAAACTGATTACTTTTGCCCTTCATTTAATAACACATTTAATTAATTAACAATGTACGCAATAGTAAATATAGCAGGACAGCAATTTAAGGTTGCAAAAGACCAGTTCCTTTTTGTACACCGTTTACAAGGAGATGAAGGCGCTAGTATTGAATTTGACAATGTATTGTTAGCAGAAGACGGTGGTAAATTTACCATTGGTACACCTAGCGTTGCTGGTGCAAAAGTTTCGGCTAAAATTTTGTCTCATTTAAAAGGCGATAAAGTTATCGTTTTCAAGAAAAAACGTCGTAAAGGCTACAAAAAGAAAAACGGTCACCGTCAACAATTTTCTAAAATCCAGATCACTGGTATTACGTTATAATTGAATTTTTAATCAGACAAATAGTCTTAAATTAAGATAAAGAAATGGCACACAAAAAAGGTGCGGGTAGTTCTAAGAACGGCCGTGAGTCACATAGCAAGCGTTTAGGTATCAAAATCTTCGGTGGTCAACAAGCAATCGCTGGTAACATCATCGTACGCCAACGCGGTACACAACACAATCCTGACACAAACGTTGGTATTGGTAAAGACCACACATTGTTCGCTTTAGTAGACGGTAAAGTAGTTTTCCGTAAAAAAGCTAACAATAAATCTTATGTATCTGTAGTTCCTACAGAACAAGCGTAAGGTTTTGCAACAATATTGGAAAGGCATCAAGAAATTGATGCCTTTTTTTGTTTGTCTGTTCTCCCATGGATCTACCCTTGGGCAATAGGAACGAAATCGGATGCTACTTGCTGCACTTTCGTTGCACAGAGCCACTGTTGGCAATATCGTTGGCCCGCAGCGTTGCTGCCCCGCCAATTTATCGGAGTTGGTAATGAGTGCGTTAAGGTTTTGGTTTTATTTAAATTGTTATTTTCTGTTAAATGTAAAGCTTTGGTACAATTTTTATAAAGGATAGGTGTTTTTAAGACAATAGGCGAAACATTCCGGAATACCATTGGATGCAAGCACGATTGAATAAATACTTACATATGAAATACAACAAGTTTGGATATGGTTTGTGTGCGGGGTTATTTGCCTGTTCATTTTATTCCTGTAGTTCGATTTACATGCCTAATGTGCCTTCAGCGCCGATGTTTACAGAAGCTGGCGAGGTATATGTTTCCGGTAATATCAATACAAAGGCTAATGTATCGGCCAACCTGGGGGTAGCCGTAACCGATCATGTAGCTGTCATCGCCAATGGTTCCTATGTGGATAATAAATCCAATATCAAAGACTATGCGCAAAAGATGGGCGAAGCGGGGATTGGCTATTATACACGTTTTGGTCGGAAAAACAATCGTGTGTTTGAGGTTTACGGGGGGTATGGGCTAGGCAATACCAGTGTGGTTGATAAGCGTTCGTCGACGATGGGACAAGCTATTGTGGAAACGAAGGATATGGATTTTGAAAAGGTGTTTGTGCAGGTAAACTTTTCATCGGAGAAAAAGGATGCCCTAAAGTTGTTTGGCAACCGGCACGATATCGATTACGGTACCATCATTCGGTTGAGCAATATGCGGATGAAGAATTTCGCTATTGATGGTCTTCCGGCAGAGAAAGAAGACAATATGCTTATTGAACCTGTATTTTATACAAGGATGGGCTTAGGGAAAGGATGGAAGCTGCAATATACGAACGGTATGGTATTTGGTTTTAAAAGTAATACCTATTTAAAAGCAGGGTACCCATTGTTTACACTGGGAGTTTTATATAAATTTGGGGGAAAATAGGGATTATGAGCAAGAAAATTTTATTTGGATGTTTGGTTCTGCTGGGTTTGTTTATCTCCGGCTGCGGCGTGAATCGACAAAAGGCACAGATCGAGAATTTGGCGAAATGTAAGTTCGATGTGGAATCGGTAGATAGTATTCGGTTGGCCGGTACATCATTGCAACGACTGATCAAGAATAATCAAATCGACCTGGGAGCAGCGCCGAGCCTGGCGTTGGCCTATTTGCGGAAAGATATTCCATTGAATGCAGTTATCCGGCTTAAAATAGACAACCCGACGCTCAAAAAGGCATCCATTAATAAGTTTCAGTATATCATTCTTTATGGTGGACAGCAGCTTGTGGAAGGGATTGTCAATCAATCATTACAAATAGAGCCCGGAGAATCTACTGTGGCCAATGTGCGTATAGCGACCAATATCTATGATTTATTAAAGAATTCGGACCTGCAGGATTTTTTAATGTCAAGCGATGAGAATAAAAAGGGAATATTTACGTTAAAAGTGAAACCTTCTATCAATATCGCAGGGCAGTCGGTATTCTACCCGGGATATATTACCATCGATAAAGCGGTAAGTCGTAAGATTCTGCTTTAGACAGGGGCATACTGTGATAAGATATTATGGTTTTCCATGAGAATGGAAAACCTTTTTTATTGATCTTGATTTTCAGGCTAGTTAAGTTACCAGGGATACTTGCCTGCATCTGGCTAAATCGATATTACGAATGGACTATTATGTTAAGAATTAAACTGTAATAAAAAAGTTATAGTGTCAAAGTGTAAAGTATACACCTTATTTTATATTTTAGTCTTTAATTACAAACCTAAATATGTTAAAAAGAATCTTTATTCCTGTTTTGTTATTTGCCGGTGTGCACGCTATGGCTCAGAAAGCTTTCGAACCTTATGAGCAACCTATTGAAGGGACTAATCTGACGTTCAAAATGCTGGCAATCCCTGGCGGTAATTTTAAAATGGGAACTACAAGTGGTGGGAAAGAGGATGAAAAACCTGCACACGAGGTGAAGTTGGATCCATTTTGGATGGGCCAGTATGAAGTAACCTGGGATCTGTTTGAGCCATTTCTGTATAAAGATTATGAGATCGCAAAGAGTAAGGACGGTAAAGTATCGAAAGAGATTGATGCCGTTACGCGACCGACCAAACCTTATTTGGATATGACTTTTGGTTTTGGAAAGGAAGGGCACCCGGCCCTAGCGATGACCCATTACAATGCTATTCAATTCTGTAAGTGGCTGTATGTCCGTACCGGTGTATTTTACCGTTTACCAACAGAGGCCGAGTGGGAATATGCAGCTAGAGCAGGTTCAAAGACGACTTATTTTTTCGGTGATCAAGCAACGCCATTAGCAGATTATGCCTGGTTTAAAGATAATGCTGAACAGAAAACACATATTGTAGGACAGAAGAAACCGAATCCTTGGGGCCTTTATGATATTTATGGCAATGTTGCCGAATGGACTTATGATCAATATAAGGCCGATAGTTACAATGAAGGTAAAGGCAAGGTATTGACTAATCCTGTAGTCGTTCCGACAACCCTGTATCCACATGTTGTACGTGGCGGTGCTTTTGACAGTGGTGCCGAGGACATGCGCTCTGCAGCGCGTGGTGCCTCAGATCCCGTATGGAAACAGTTGGATCCACAAATTCCAAAAAGTAACTGGTGGTTTCCAGAAGCCCCATTCGTGGGTATGAGACTAGTCAGACCCCTCAACCCACCTAGTCACGAAGAGATTATGGCTTATTACGATAAACAGCCAATCAAAGACTTTTAATATAAAATAATCAATATAAAACTGTTATGGAAAATCTAGAAAGAAGAGATTTTATTAAAACTTCTGCTGTAGTTGCTGGAGGCGCTGTGCTGAGCTCAATGCCTTTATCAGGTGCATATGCCGCTGGTTCGGATGTTATCAAAGTTGCCTTAGTGGGCTGTGGGGGCCGCGGAACTGGAGCTACATTTGATGCGCTAAGTTCGGGCATGAACATTAAAGTGGTGGCTCTTGCAGATGCTTTTAAAGATAATTTAGAGAGTACTTATAAAACGCTGAAGGAAAAATGGCAAGATAAGATCGATGTAAGTGACAATCACAAATTTGTGGGGTTCGATGCATATAAAGATGCAATTCAATTGGCCGATGTTGTTATTTTAGCAACTCCTCCAGGATTTAGACCAATGCATTTTGAGGAAGCGATCCGTCAAGGTAAACATGTTTTCATGGAGAAACCGGTCGCTGTTGATATCCCTGGTGTACAGCAGGTCTTACGTGTGGCTGCAGAAGCTAAACGTAAAAAATTGAATGTTGTAGTCGGGTTACAACGCCGTTATCAAACGAATTACCGTGAGGCGATCAAACGTATCCACGAGGGTGCAATCGGTGATGTTACTTCGGGACAAGTTTATTGGAACTCAGGTGGCGTATGGGTGCGTCCGCGTAAGCCAGAGCAAACTGAAATGGAGTACCAAATGCGTAACTGGTATTATTTCAACTGGTTGTGTGGCGATCATATCGTAGAGCAGCACGTACACAATATTGATATCGCCAATTGGGTGAAAGGTGCTTACCCGGTATCGATCCAAGGTACAGGTAGCAGGGCACACCGCACCGGCAAAGAGTATGGTGAAATCTATGATAATTTTGCATTAGAATTGACCTATGCCGACAACAGCGTTGTTTATAGTCAATGTAGACACTTCGAAGGTATACATAACCGTGTAGACGAGCAATTCCAGGCAACAAAAGGACGTGCTTATCTTTCTGCAGGTGGACAGGCTGTATTGTACGACTGGAAGGGAAAAGAAATCTATCGCCATGATGCGAAGGGTAATCCAAACCCGTATCAACAAGAACATAAAGAACTATTTACGGCAATTTCGAAAGGCGAATATAAATTTGATAATGCAGAATATGGTGCTTACAGTACGTTAACAGGTATTATCGGACGTATCGCTTGTTATACCGGTAAGGTAATCAAGTGGGATGAAGCCTTGAAATCGACCATCAAATTGGGACCAGATGTACTTGCTTGGGATGCTAAACCAAAATTACTTCCGGATGCAGAAGGTTTTTACCCAGTAGCGATGCCTGGTCAAAACACCAACTTATATATTTAAGCAATTGGGCCGATGGGATTAAAGTGGAATTTGTGCCTTCTATTTTTTGCTACGATTTGTTGCATTGATGCACAGGCGCAGATACCGGCAACGAAACCCCATAAAATTCGGCTGGAGGGACCCGCGCAGGGTACCCAATTCCATATCACTTACTTCGCTTCCGACAGTCTTGTTAGGCGGTCGGAAGTTGACAGTATCTTAACGGCAATCGATTTGTCGATGTCAATTTACCGCAAAGACTCGAGGATATCCAAGTTCAATACAGATACGGTAATGTCTGTTGTGATGGATAGCCACATGGCTAAGGTGATAAATGCTTCCTTTAAATACCACAAATTATCGAAAGGTCAATTCGATATCACTATTGCCCCGCTGGTCAACCTATGGGGCTTTGGTGCTAATAAGAGCCCGGTGGCCCCGGATTCGGCGACGGTACGAAAAGCGAAGGAACTGGTGGGAATGCACTACCTGAAGGTCAGCGGCAACCAGCTGATTAAAAAGAAAAAGGGGATTAAAATCGATGTTAATGGTATTGCACAGGGGTATACGGTAGACGTCTTGGCCGACTATCTCGAACGTAAGGGAATTGCCAATTATATGGTCGAGGTCGGTGGTGAAATCAGGGTTTTGGGAACTCCGCCAGGTGGGCAGGGCTTTTCCATTGGTATTGTTCAGCCCGATGGTGAAAGTGGGGAGGAATTGATGACTGCTGTTGCGCAGCTCAATGAAGGGGCGCTGACAACAGCCGGCAGTTTCGAAAAGTTTATTCAATACAAAGGGAAAAAATTGGGTCATCATATTGACCCTGTTTCGGGTTTTCCATACATGACCAATATATTGAGTGTCAGCGTCTATGCGAAGACTGCCATGGAGGCGGATGCACTGGATAATTATTTTATGGGCATGGAACCCGAACAAATTAAGACAAAGGCCAAAAAATTGAAAGGTGTGGCGGTTTTTGTCATTTTTAAAAATAAAAATCAGTCCATAGAAACGATTTATTCGGATGGATTTGGTAAATTATTTAAAAATTAATCAATTATAAATAAAATGAAGAGATCGGATTTTATTAAAGGTAGTCTTTTGGCCGCGGGGGCAGGACTAGCTGGACAGACTTTTGCGTCTACAACTCAAAATACAGCAAATACGATGGATAAAGGAAAGACATTCAATTTAAATTATGCTCCCCATCAGGGAATGTTCAAAAATCATGCAGGTGATAATTTCCTGGATGAAATTCGGTATATGTATGATTTGGGATTCCGTGGAATAGAAGATAATGGCTATTTGGGTAGAACATTGGACGAGCAGCAGAAGATCGGTGATTTATTGGCGAAGTTAGGCATGACCATGGGTGTATTTGTTGTGGATGGCGGACAAAACTGGATGCCTTCTTTAGCGACGGGTAAACAGGAGTATTTAGACAAGTTTGTCGAAACATGCAAGAAGTCTGTCGAAGCTACCAAGCGTTGTAACGCAAAATGGCTGACTGTGGTACCGGGCTTTTATGAAAGAAAACTGCCGTGGGGTAATCAGTTCAGCAATATCCTTACTGCGATGCGTAAAGGTGCGGAGATCTTTGAACCACATGGTTTGGTGATGGTGTTGGAAACCTTAAGTGATACACCAGATTTGTTTTTGCAGCAAACGCATGAGACCTATGCTTTATGTAAGGCCGTGAATAGTCCATCCTGTAAAATTTTGTATGATATTTATCATATGCAACGTACCGAAGGAGATTTAATTGCAAATATGAATCGTTGTTGGGATGAAATTGCGTATATTCAAATCGGCGATAATCCAGGTCGTAAAGAACCGACTACGGGCGAGATCAATTATAAAAACGTATTCAAACACATTCATAGTAAAGGATATAAGGGTATCATGGGGATGGAGCATGGTATTTCCAAGCCTGGTAAAGAGGGTGAGGATCGCTTGGTGGCGGCATATCGCGAGGTCGATAGCTTTTTGTAATATTTTAATAGTGTACTATTGACAATTAGATTTAATTTCTTAAATTGAGCAGGTAAAACCAATTAGTAGTATTGTAAAACACCATTTTTTTTTATGATTTCATCAACAATAAAATTTAAACTATCCTTTATGATGTTCCTCGAATTTTTTATTTGGGGGGGATGGTTTGTCACATTAGGTACTTTCTTGAGCAAAAATCTACATGCAACGGATTTTGAAATGGCCAATGTATTTTCAACACAATCATTGGGAGCGATTATCGCGCCTTTTATTGTCGGAATGATTGCAGACCGTTATTTTAATGCGGAGCGTATTTTGGGTGTTTTACACTTGGTTGGCGCAGTATTAATGTACCAAATGTATGGTGCTGCAGATATGTCTACTTTTTATCCATATGTATTGGCTTATATGGTGCTTTATATGCCAACATTGGCCTTGGCGAGTTCAGTTTCGTTTCGCCAATTGACCAATCCGGAAAAACAATTTTCAGGTATACGTATTTGGGGAACAATTGGTTGGATTGTAGCAGGTTTAGCAATCAGTTATATCTTTAGATGGGATGCTGCTGCATCAGAGGGAGCTTTGAAAAATACCTTCTTAATGTCAGGTGTAGCTTCATTGGTACTAGGGGTATTTTCCTTCGCCTTACCTAAAACGCCGCCGGTCAAATTGGATGAAAACGAAAAACCGTCCTTTGCATCAATTATTGGTCTGGATGCGATCAAATTGTTGAAAGACAAAAACTTCTTGATCTTTTTCGTTTCTTCGGTATTGATCTGTATTCCATTGGCATTTTATTATTCAAATGCAAACTTGTTCCTGACCGAAATAGGATTGGAAAATCCAACAGGTAAGATGACAATCGGTCAAGCATCTGAGGTATTGTTTTTATTGGCCTTGCCAGTTTTCTTTACAAAATTTGGCTTCAAGAAAACAATTTTGGTCGGTATGTTGGCCTGGGTAATCCGTTACCTGTTATTTGCTTATGGCAATGCAGGGGAATTATCGTTCATGTTATTGATCGGTATTGCATTGCACGGTATCTGTTATGACTTTTTCTTTGTTTCGGGACAAATTTATACAGACAGCAAAGCGGGGGTTAAATACAAATCGGCAGCACAGGGTTTGATTACCTTGGCAACCTATGGTGTTGGACAGTTGATCGGATTCTGGGTAGCAAGTTATGTTGGAGATAAGTACAAAGAATTGAAAGCAACTGATATGGCGGCATTCTGGAATCATACCTGGGTTGTACCTGCAATTATCGCAGCTGTTGTATTTTTTATCTTTTTAGCTTTATTTAAGGACGAAAAGATCGACAGTACAAATGCTGCACAATAAACAGAAAAAATAACTATTTAAAAACAAATAATTAGAAGAGAGATGGCAACAAATACTTATGACGCAATTGTAATCGGTTCGGGGATAAGTGGTGGATGGGCTGCGAAAGAATTGACAGAGAAAGGGCTGAAAACAATTATGCTGGAGCGTGGTCGTAACATTGAACACATTAAGGATTACACTGCGCCAAATAAAAATCCATGGGAATGGCCTCATGCTGGCGGTCGTACACAAAAAATGATCGAAGAATATCCGGTTTTGCGTAGAGATTATCCGTTGAATGAGAAGAACCTGGATTTTTGGGTAAATGAAAAGGAGAGTCCATATACAGAGGTAAAACGTTTTGACTGGTACCGTGGGTATCATGTTGGTGGACGTTCTTTAATGTGGGGGAGACAATCTTATCGTTTGGGCGATTTGGATTTTGAAGCTAACTTAAAAGATGGCCACGGTGTGGATTGGCCGATTCGTTATAAGGATATTGCCCCTTGGTATAGTTATGCTGAAAAATTTGCGGGTATCTCCGGAAATAGAGATGGTGTACCATCTTTGCCAGATGGAGATTACATGCCGGCAATGGCGATGAACATTGTTGAAAAAGACCTGGCTGAGCGTTTGAAAAAGCAATATGGTGGTCAACGTCATTTCATCATGGGTAGAACAGCCAACATTACTGTTCCGCATCATGATCGTGTAAATTGTCAATATCAAAATCAATGTTGGTTGGGTTGTAATTTTGGTGCTTATTTCAGTACGCAATCGGCAACTCTTCCTGCAGCACGTAAAACAAACAATCTAACTTTACGTCCTTTTTCTATCGTAACAAAGATTATCTACGATAAAAACACGAAAAAGGCAAAAGGTGTTGAAATTGTTGATGCTGAAACAAACCAAACGTATGAGTTTTTCGCTAAAGTAATTTTTGTTTGTGCATCTGCATTGAACTCGACTTGGGTGTTAATGAACTCAGCTACAGATGTTTGGGAAGGCGGTCTGGGTAGCAGTAGCGGTGAATTGGGCCACAATTTGATGGATCACCATTTCCGTTGTGGTGCCGGAGGTAAAATAGATGGATATTTGGATAGCTATGTATATGGTCGTAGACCAACAGGCTTGTATGTGCCACGTTTTGTAAATGTAGAAGGTGATACCAAAAAACGTGACTATGTACGTGGATTTGGTTACCAGGGTGCTGCAGGTCGTGGACGTTGGTCTGGTGCTGTTGCCGAGATGGAAGTTGGTGGTGCATGGAAAGATGCGATCTGTGAGCCAGGTGACTGGACTGTTGGTTTTACTGCTTTCGGAGAAACCTTGCCATATCACGAAAATAAAATTACACTTGACAAGAGCAAAAAAGATAAATGGGGCTTACCTGTATTATCATTTGACGCTGAGATCAAGGATAATGAATTGAAGATGCGTGGCGACATGCAAAATGAAATGAAGGAGATGTTGGAAAGCATTGGCGTAAAAGATACCTATACGTACGATAACGTATATGGTTTGGGCCAAGGTATCCACGAAATGGGAACTGCCCGTATGGGACGTGATCCAAAAACTTCGGTATTAAATGGTAACAACCAAGTTTGGGATGCATTGAATGTTTTCGTAACAGACGGTGCTTGTATGACTTCTGCAGGTTGTGTCAACCCTTCATTGACATATATGGCACTTACTGCTCGTGCGGTTGATTTCGCAGTGAGCGAATTGAAAAAAGGTAACATCTAATAGCTAAAGATTGATAACAATGGAAAATAACTCAAATAAGACGAGTAGAAGAGGTTTTATAAAGAGCGCGGCAACAGCTGCTGCGGCTTTTATGATCGTCCCTCGCCATGTATTGGGCGGAAATGGCTTTACAGCTCCAAGTGACAAATTACAAGTAGCAGGTATTGGTGTAGGAGGTAAAGGTTTTAGTGACATCAATGCATTCCATGATTCAGGAAAAGCAGATCTTGCTTTCTTGTGTGATGTGGACGACCGTCGTGCAGCTGGTGCGTTGAAACGTTACCCGAAAGCAAAGTATTACAAAGACTACCGTGAGATGTTGGATAAGGAGCACAAACGTATAGAAGCCGTTTCTGTATCAACTCCAGATCATCAACATGCGATTCAGGCACTTGCAGCTATGCAATTGGGTAAACACGTGTACGTTCAAAAACCGTTGACTCACGATGTATGGGAAGCGAGAGCGTTGACGCATGCAGCTAAAAAATATAAAGTGGTTACCCAGATGGGAAATCAAGGTGCATCGAATGATGGACCACGTTTTGTGCGTGAATGGTACGAAGCAGGTCTGATCGGTGATGTACATACGGTATATTGTTGGACAGATCGTCCGGTATGGCCTTCAGGTATTGCATGGCCTACAGGCAAGGCCGAAGTTCCAAAAGAATTGGATTGGGACCTTTGGTTAGGTACAGCGCCTTATAAAGAGTATGTGGATAAATTGGTACCTTTCAACTGGCGCGGCTGGTGGGATTATGGTACTGGCGCATTGGGCGATATGGGCTGTCACTTGTTGGAAGTTCCTTTCAGTACCTTGGGATTGACTTATGTACAGGATGTACAGGCAACTGTAGGATCGGTGTATGTGGATGAATTCAAACGTGGATATTTCCCTGAAAGCTGTCCTCCATCGAGCCATGCTACATTAACATTCCCTAAAACACCACGTACCAATGGTCCGGTGACTTTACATTGGATGGATGGTGGTATTCAGCCTGCTCGCCCGGATGAATTAGGTCCAAACGAAATTTTTGGTGATGGTGGTAACGGTATCTTACTTGTAGGTACAAAAGGTAAAATCCTTGCGGATACCTACGGCCAGAATGCACGCTTGTTGCCGACTTCAAGAAAAGAGCAGGTGGCACAGAAATATGCCCGTGTACCAGGACAAGAAGGTGGACACTACGCACAATGGGTTGAAGCTTGTCAGGCTGGATACGGCAAGAAAGAAGTAAGTTCACCTTTTGAAATAGCAGGTCCGTTGACAGAAGCTTTATTGATGGCTAACCTTGCAATCAGAGGTGCTGATTTACGTATTGATGGTAAATACCCTGGACGTAACCTGAAATTGTTGTGGGATAACGATAACATGCGTGTCACCAACTTTGACAACGTCAATCAATATGTAAAACGTAATTACAGACAAGGTTGGGAAATGAAATATAATTTCTAAAATTAAGATATTTAGTAGTATGAATAGAAGAGAAGCATTACAACGAGTTGCCTTAATTTTAGGAGGTACCGTTATCGGCGCTAATTTATTTTTGGAAGGTTGTACACGCTCAGCAACCAAAGATGTGCAAGCATTATTTGAAGCGAAGACAACTGATTTATTAGGTGACTTGGCTGAAGCAATCTTACCAGCTACCGCAACTCCGGGTGCGAAAGAAGCAGGGGTAGGAAGTTTTATTCCGGTCATGGTTCGCGATTGTTATACGGAGAAGCAACAAAAGGCATTTTTAACTGGTTTTGCGAGCTTAGATGATAAGGCAAAAGAGGTGAAAGGAAAACCATTCCTGGAGCTTTCTGCGGAAGACAGAACGGCTGTTGCAGCTGCTTTGGATAAAGAAGCAAACGAGTTTAATAAAAAGCAAGCTGAAGATCAAAAGGATATTCTGGAGAAGAATAAAGAAAAACAAAATCAATTGTACAATTATGTTGAGAACGATCCACCACATTGGTTTACGATGTTCAAACAATTGACATTGACCGGTTTCTTTAACTCGGAGCTGGGTTGTACAAAAGCATTGCGTTTTGTGAAGATACCGGGAAAATTTGATGGTAACCTTCCTTACAAAAAAGGCGATAAAGCATTTGCATAAACGATGCGCTATGTAAGATAAAAAGGGAGGCCCGTAGCCTCCCTTTTTTTATTGTTTCGCGTTCTTATCTTGTTTTCCCTTTTTATTTTGTTTCTATGGCCAGCGCAAAATGAATGCGCTGCTGTTTGGTCACTGTCATAAAGTAACCCTGATCTGTCGCATCACCATTAATCTCTACAGTATCATTATAGCGTAATTCGCGCAGGTAATTCATCTCTAATGATTTGATTTGATTGGTCAATACAAGCTCAATGGGCAACCTGTCCATACACCAGTCCAGGTATTTTACATTGTTGGCGTGATTGACAATATCCAGATCCGAGAGCTTAACACAATATTCATCAAGATTTTTGACTGTCTGGGAAATATCCAATTTTGAAAATGGCCGTTGTGTTGCGGGACGATCCGGATAGGTGGTAAAATTTTCGGTGGAAATCGCGAGTGTTTCAGAGCTCCGCTTCACGGTATTGATGACAGCCCAATAACTGGTTGCCGTAACATAGATCTGTCCATTGACGGTAATTTCGAAATTCCGTGTTGAGCGTGCGCCCTCTAATTCCTGTATCCAAGTTTTAACCTTGACGATGTCCATCCATTTGGGCAATCGTGCAATCTCTATACGTATGCGGCTAAGTACCCAAGTTTGGTTATGTTTGGCCATTTCTTTAAAACCGAATCCCACAGCATTGGCGTGTTCTCCCGCGGTAAGCTGCAGAATATTGGATAAATCGGAGAAACGAATACGGCCATTAGAATAGCATTGCGTGAAATAAATTTCCCACTCTTTTTCAAAAACAGATTTTTCCATTTACATATTGTTTTGATCAAAAATAGGTAATATGAATGATTTGGGCTATAAATTCAAAATGAAATGACACTATATTTAGATATCTCGTTATAAATGCCTTTTGGGCCTGCCGGTGACCCTCAAAGGGGAGTAGTGTGTCCAAAGTACAATCGTTTTTTTATTGTAAAATAAATGATAGTTTTCAAGGATTTAATTGATTTTTATCATGGGAATCGGTAGATTTAAATAAGCCAATGGCAGAAAGAGATAAAATAAGATTGGCTTTAAAGCGTTATAAGAGTAGCATAGCGCAAAACAATAATTTACACATTAAATGCTAGTATTATGGTTGGAGAACTAATAGCTAAAGAGGAAATTCCTCAATTTAAATTTATCCCGGCGAGTGAAGATAAGACAGCGACTTTTATGGATAAATTGAAAGGGGCACTTCGGTTGGGAAATGAGTTTAAATCCAAAACTGAAATCGCCTTTGAGACTGATTCCGGACCAAAGCGTATCGAGACCACCGTATGGTCGTTAACCGATAGATATATTCAGATAAAAAGTGGCGTGTTAATACCACTGAAATCTATTATAGCAATAGACTATTAAATAGACAAACGAAAGGCTCCTCATTTAGTTAAGGAGCCTTTCGCTTTTTAAGAATAGATGCTGCTGAAAAGCGCTTCAAAATCCTGTCCCTTCATGAAGAGGACCTCATGCTGAAAGAAATTTCTAGTATGTTTCGCCTGTCAATTCTTTTAGTCTTATTTCGGATACCTTTGCATCATATTGTGCTGTATAGCTCCGAGTCATTACATTGATGTAGTTTAACTGTGCTGTTCTTACTTCCAAAGTTGTGATGGTACCGATACGGAATTTATCCATGGTGATGTTTAAATTTTCTTTTGCCAGCTCCTCGTTTTTCCGTTCTACATGAGCCAGTTCCATATTGGTGATGTAGGTTTGGAACAGCGTTCTGACCTGTGCCTGAATATCTTGTTTTTGTTGTTGTATCTGCAGCTCAGAACTTTTAATCTGAAATTTAGCAATCCGTTCGTTTCTATTTTGAAGAAATCCATTGAAAATATTAAGGGAAGCCGATACACCGTAGGTAAGACCTCTATTTTTATTTTCTGTCGAGAAACCGAGGGAGGAGTGGGATTCGTTCCAGTTGTAACCACTGTTTAATCCAATTTTGGGATAACGTTCGGCCTTAACTGCTTTTAAGTTGAGTTCGGCCACCCGATTGTTGATGATGGCGAGCTGGATTTGTGGATTTTGGCGATCGGCAATTTCGATCAGATTACCAAGTTTAAGATCCGTATCAAGTTTCATTTCATCTTCAACCTGAAAATCCAGGCTCAAGTCGCGTGTCATCAGCTGATTGAGGTAAGTCTTGGTATTTTTGAAGCTTTCCTGCTGTCTGAGTAAGTTTGTCTGATCGGTATTTAAATCGACTTTCGCATTCAGGAGATCAAGCTTGGAGCCTTTTCCGATCTCCAGGCGATTTTCGGCCAGCGTGACGCGGTATCTCGATAAGGTAATGGTGGTATCCAGTGCGTTTATCAGGCGCTTTTGCTGCACCAGATTGTAATAGGTTGCCATGACTTCGCTGAGCTGGGTGATCACTTGATATTTGATCTCCGCTTCCCCTTGTCGTTGTATTTCTTTGAAGCGATCGCGACGGGCAAACATACCCAATCCATCGAATATCGTCCAGTTTAGGTTAACTCCATAAGACATGTTGTCGTTTTTTGCATTGGAGATCTGCTGTATTTGACCATCTGCTCTGACCTGTCTGGAATTCTGGATGGAGTTGCTTCTGTTGAACGTTCCAGTTACTGCTGGAAGCATACCGGCGCTTCCTAAACTAGTATTCTCCATATCAATGTTATTGTCATTTTTAGCCAGGAGAATATTGAAGTTATTGTTCAACGTGGTTTTCAGTGCATCTTCCAAAGTCAGTACTTCTTGCGCTCGAGCTTGAAACATGATGGAGTAAAGTAATACTAATAGGATGAAATTTCTCTTCATGTCTTTATTATTCGTAGCTTTTAATGTTATCAAATTCAGGTCTATGCTTTTTTTGTCTTGACCACATGTAATAGATCGCCGGGATAATGAATAAGGTTAGGATAAGGGAGAATATTGTACCGCCAACGATAACAACCCCCATACCAATTCTGCTGGTCGAAGCAGCTCCAAGAGACATGGCGATCGGTAATGCACCCAAGGCGATGGCTAAACTTGTCATTAGGATCGGTCTGAGGCGTGATTCGGCAGAGTGCATAATTGCCTCAAATTTTTCCATCCCTTCTTCACGCATTTGGTTGGCAAACTCAACAATCAGGATACCATTTTTGGTTACTAGACCGATAAGCATAATCGTTCCAATTTGGCTGAAGATATTCCAGGTTTGATCAAATAGCCATAGACTTATTAGTGCACCGGCAACGGCCATAGGCACCGTAAGGATAATGATAAATGGGTCGAGGAAGCTCTCAAATTGGGCTGCCAAGATCAGGTAAATAAGCAATAAAGCAAGACCAAAAGCAAATAAGGTATTGGAGCTACTTTCAACGAAGTCACGTGATTCACCACTAAGGTCGGTGGTGAAGCTCTGGTCGAGTACCTTTTCTTTTATGCGATCCATTGCTGCAATTCCGTCGCTCATGCTCATGCCTGGCGCCAAGCCAGCTGAAACTGTAGCCGACATGTACCGGTTATTGTGGTAGAGTTGGGGTGGGCTGCTTTCTTCCCTGACGCTTACGACGTTATCTAACTGGATAAGCTGACCGATGTTATTACGTACATAAATTGAAGCAAGGTCTGTCGGCGTAGCTCTACGGTCGTTTTCAACTTGGCCTATGACCTGATATTGTTTGCCATCACGCATAAAATAGGCGAAACGTTGACCGCTTAACAACAATTGGAGGGACTGTGAAACGTCAAGTACGGAAACACCCAGACTAAGTGCTTTCAGACGATCAATTTCGACATGCAGTTCGGGTTTGTTGAACTTCAGGTTGATATCCGTTGTCGAGAATGCTGGATCGCTGTTGACCTCATTCATAAATTCGGGAATCTTTTCCTGAAGTTTTTCAAAATTCTGTGCTTGGATAATGTACTGAACAGGTAGTCCACCTCTTCGATTCATGGATATCGTTGGCGTTTGCGAAACATTGACGCGTACGGCATCGTATTGTTTTGTCCATTTAGTGAGCTCCTTGGCAATATCGTCCTGTGATTTTTTGCGCTCACCAGGATCAACCAAAGTCATCCGTATACGCCCGGAGTTGACTGAGCTCGCGCCGAAACCCGGAGAGGTAATGTTTAAACTGATTTTGTTTTCAGGAATGGAGTCGTAGACCAATTTGTCCAATTCCTGCATGTAGCGATCCATGTATTCATAGGTGGCACCTTCAGGGCCTGTTACATTGACGGAGATGTTACTTCTGTCATCGTAAGGCGCTGTTTCCTTTTTAATGGAGGAGAAAAGGATACCAATAATGATAAAACATAGGATCAGAATTGGAAAGCTTATCCATTTGAATTTCATGAATTTTTCCAGAGCCTTGGCATAACCTTTATTCATTTTGACAAACATGGGTTCTGTCCAATCGTAAAACTTCGTCTTTTTGTGGCCACCACCTTTGATCAGATAAGCGTTGAGCATCGGTGTAAGGGTGAGGGAAACAAATGCCGAAACCAATACAGCCGAGGCGATGACGACACCAAATTCCCGGAACAGCCTTCCCACAAAGCCCTGAAGAAATATAACCGGTAAAAATACCGCTGCAAGTGTAATTGAAATGGAAATAACAGCGAAGAATATTTCCTTAGACCCTTTTAGCGCGGCTTCAATTGGAGACATTCCTTCTTCAACTTTCTTGAAGATATTTTCGGTAACAACGATACCGTCGTCGACGACAAGCCCCGTCGCGAGTACGATAGCGAGTAGCGTCAGTACATTGATGGAAAAACCAAAAATATACATAATAAAGAATGTCGCAATCAAGGATACCGGAATATCCAATAAAGGACGTAACGCTATGCCCCAGTCGCGAAAGAAAAAATAAATAATTAGGGTGACCAGTATGATCGAAATCAGGAGTGTCTCGGCGACTTCTTCAACTGATTTTTTGATGAAAGTCGTATTATCAGAAGCGATGTTGAGTATAATATCCTGCGGCAGATCTTCTTTGATCTGATCGAGCATTTTATAAAAATTGTTGGCAATATCGAGGTAATTTGTACCCGGTTGCGGAATAATGGCAATACCGACCAGCTGTTTACCATTACTAACCATTTTTGTTTCGAGATTCTCAGCGTCTATTTCGGCTCGACCAATATCGGTAAACTTGACGATACGGCTGCTGTCGGCTTTTAGAATGATGTTGTTGAATTGCTCGGGGGTAGACAGATTGCCTATAGTTTTTACGGTGAGCTCGGTTGTGTTTCCGACAATTTTTCCCGAAGGTAATTCAACATTCTGATTATTTAATGCCGTACGAATATCTGAAGCAGTGATGCCATAGGCAGCCATACGGTCGGGATTGAGCCATAGCCGCATGGCGTAACGTTTTTGGCCATAGATCTGTGTGCTGCTGACGCCGGGGATGGTTTGTAACCTTTCAGAAATCACATTTTCGGCGTAGTCGCTCAGCGACAGTTTGTCGCGTGTCTCACTTTGCAATGTCAACGTAATAATGGGATCGGAATCCGCATCGGCTTTGGATACCACCGGTGGAGCATCAATATCCTGTGGTAGGCTTCGGACGGCTTGGGATACTTTATCCCGGACATCATTTGCGGCTTCCTCCAGGTTCTTTTTTAAATCAAACTCGATGGTAATATTGCTGGATCCCTGGTTACTCGAAGAAGAGATGTTACGAATACCATCGATCGAGTTTATGGCCTTCTCTAGTGGCTCGGTAATCTGAGATTCAATGATATCAGGATTGGCACCGGCATAATTTGTTCTGACAGAAACAATGGCGGGGTCAATGGAGGGGTATTCGCGTACGCCCAGAAAACTAAAACCAATATAGCCAAACAAGATGATGGTAATATTGACGACAATAGTTAAAACAGGACGTTTAATAAAAACTGCAGATAAATTCATGTACAACTAGTTAGCTAATGATACCTTAACTTTTGCTCCATCTTTTAAAGACAGAACGCCCGTGGTTAAAACGGTGTCGCCGGCACTGATGCCAGATAGAATAACGATGTCCTTGTCGGTACGTGCACCTGTTTCAACCTTCACTTCCTTGGCGAGGCCGTGCTGTAGTACAAAGACCTTCTTTCCGTCCTGTACGGGGACAATAGCTTCTGTAGGAATGGATATCGCATCGTTTTCCACTTCGATCGGCACGATAACATTGACAAAAGATCCGACTTTCAATTTGCCCTGATCGTTCGTTGCTCTGGCGCGGACAGTGAGTGTTCTGGTGTTAAGTGATACTTGTGGTTCAATAGCGTAAATGTTTGCTGTAATGATCGTTGGGTCATTGGCTACACTGAACTCAATGGGCATATTTATTTTAACTATATTGCTGTATTTTTCGGGCACTGCAAAAGTAACTTTGACAAGATTGTCCTTCACTAAATTTGTAATCAAGGTACTGGATGAGACAATGGCACCTACGGAAATGTTCCGAAGTCCAATCATGCCACTAAAAGGGGCACGGATGGTTGTTTTGGATATTTGTGCCTGAATCAACTGGATCTGTGCTAAGGAGGTTTTTAAGGCTGCACTGGCAATATCAAACTCTTCCTGACTGATTGCTCCTTTTTGCAACAGCAGTTTGGCCCGACGTTCATTTTCGGCATTCAGCTGATTTGTTGTTTGCGCTTGTCTTAATTGTGCCTGCAGCTCAATATCATCGATCTTGATCAAGGGCTCGCCCTGTTTGATGCGCTGTCCTTCAGAGAAATAGATTTTGGTGATTCGACCACTTACTTCACTTCTGATTTCAACCTGCTCTTCTGCGTCAATGCTTCCCGAGAGATTAATGGATCTATCGGCGACGGAAGATTTGGCAATGATAGCCTGTGCGGGGACGGGCATATCTTTTTTTCCATTGGGCTTATCAGCTTCTTTTTTATCTTTTTTAGCAGTTATCAGAAAGTATCCACCTCCAAACACAGCACAGGCCAAAAGGAGGTAAATGATCGATTTTTTATTCATACGATATAGTCTCTTATGTACTTTTTACATTTAACAGGTAAATATAGGTTTATTATTATGCCGATATCAGTTGTCAAAAGGATTTTACAATACCACGAAAACTTTGCAAATGGACAGCGAAATGGACGAGCGCGAATGGTTGGAAATAAAAAAAGCTAGAAATAACTTTCTAGCTTCCTGTTTACTATTTCTTTGATTTTGCTTTTGGTTGGACTTCTTTTGGAGCCTCTTGTTTTACTTCCGCCTTGATTGCAGTTTTCGATACATGTGGTCTTCTTTTTCCAAAAGAACCATTCGATATTTTTCCTCTTCTGGTCTTGATGTCACCTTTTCCCATAGTGTGAAATATTTTGGTTTTAACAAATTTTATTAATTACCTAAATATACCACATTCTTTTTAGATATTCAATTTGTTCATTTTTAAATGATTGGAAAAATACGTTTTTGAACAGTTATGGTGAAATTTTGGTTAATGGTGTCGAAAAATAAATTATTGACCGGCTTGTTTTCGGCGACCAAATAGGGGATCTCTACTATTTTGTTCTTTAACTTGAGACGGTAGTAGCCGTATAATAGACCTTTGGTCGTTTGAATTGATTCGATTTTCTGAACGGCTTCTATGTCCTTAAACATGTTAAAAGCATAATTTTCTCCTTTGAGCTGTTCAATAAAAACTTCATTGGTTTTGGCATTGTACCAGATTTGCTGGCTTTTGAGCTTACTAAAGTGGTTGTTGAACAGAAAAAGATAACCCAGCAGGAAAAAGGCAATCGGAAGCAGGAACAGGACAATTTTTATCTTCATGAACAGCAAGACGGTGATCAAAATGAGTACAACCCCCATCATGGCGTTGGAAACGCTCTTCTTTAGATTTGCCTGGATGACCGGAGATGAAGCTTCAATCAACTGAAAACCTGATTTTAAATTTCTGGACATATCCTCGGTAAACCCAAATAGATTGAATTTTTTGCGTATCACCAGATAAGCAATAAGAATAATAAGTCCAATGATCAAAAACCGCATATTTTTCTAATATTGTTCGTCTTCGTTCGGATACTGTACCGCTTTTACTTCGGCCACATAATGAGCTACTGCAGTTGTGATCTGTTCGTGCAAATTAGCGAAATGACGCATAAATTTTGGTTTGAAATCAGCATTCATACCCAGCATATCGTTAACCACAAGGACTTGTCCATCGCAATCCGGTCCAGCTCCAATACCAACTGTTGGAATCACCAATTTTTCGGTAACTGTTTTAGCTAATTTTGCAGGTATCTTTTCCAAAACAATGGCAAAACAGCCCGCCTCCTGTAAAGCGAGGGCATCGTCTATTAATTTAGCGGCTTCTTGTTCTTCTTTCGCCCGCACACCAAAATTTCCAAATTTATTGATGGATTGGGGAGTCAAGCCCAGGTGTCCACATACAGGGATGCCTCCGGCAATGATTTTTTTGATGTTTTCGATGATTTCAAGACCTCCTTCCAGTTTCAATGCGTGCGCACCTGATTCTTTCATCATGCGTACAGCGGCATTGTAAGCCTCATTGGCGGAGCCCTGATAAGATCCAAATGGCAAATCTGCCAATACCATGGCGCGTTGGGTACCTCTAGCAACGGCAGCGGCATGGTAGATCATATTATCTAGGGTGATAGGCAAGGTAGTTTCGTAGCCAGCGAATACGTTAGCAGCAGAATCTCCAATTAAAATAACGTCAACACCGGCTTGATCGACCATTTTGGCCATGGAGTAATCATAGCTTGTAAGCATAGAAATCTTTTCCTGACGTTCTTTCATGGCTTGCAGCATTGCTGTGCTTACTCGTTTCATTTCTTTGTTTACAGACATCTTAACTTATATTGTGTGTTCAAAAGTAAGCTTTTTATCATACATTGACCAATATTCTGCCTTGTGTTTTGTATTTTTGCAGAATGATACAAAATGAGACTCGTCTATTTAAATTCCCCAAATTTTCAGAATTAATCATCCATGAGGATGAAAATTTGATCGTTATCAATAAACCGCCGTTTGTCGCTTCGTTAGATGAACGTGAGGGAGGGGAGGTCAATATTCTTCGTTTGGCGAAGAAATATCATCCTGATGCACAGGTGTGCCACCGCCTGGATAAAGAGACCTCGGGTATTTTACTAATTGCAAAAAATCCAGAAACATACCGTACAATCTCCATTGCATTTGAAAAAAGAAAAGTGAATAAGATTTATCATGCGGTCATAGGAGGTACACATACTTTTCAGGACTTGCTTGTCGATTTACCCATCTTGAACCAGGGCAATAAAAACGTATCTATTGACCGTGCAAACGGTAAACCGGCCGAGACCATCTTCAATTCGATCAAATACTATAAGAATTATACTTTGGTGGAATGTAAACCTATTACAGGACGTATGCACCAAATCCGTATTCACCTCGCGACACAACATGCCGCTATCGTGGGGGATGACATGTATCGCGGTAAACCTGTGTATTTGTCCCAAATTAAGAAAAGGGGATATACATTGTCCAAAGATGAAGAGGAGCAGCCTATTATGAAACGTTTTGCGCTCCATTCAAAACAGGTTGAATTTGAGTTGAATGGAGTTAAGATGGCTTTTGAGGCACCTTATCCAAAGGATTTTGCGACCTTATTGAAGCTGTTGGATAAGTTCGATGCTTAATACCTGGATTGCCTAATGAGTCCAAAGACAAGAAACATCATCGGAAACGTTGTATTTGTACTGCTCATCGGTTTGTTGATCTGGCCAACAAGTAGAAGTTATTTTCAGCAATTTTTAATGAAACTGGGTTTTTTCAACCCTAAACTGGAGCTTGTTTCAGCTACTAAAGAATCCGACGGGCGGGCTCCAGAGACTTCATTCAATCATGTCTCCTTTGTCAATTCGCGGGGAGAAACAATCAAGGTGGCGGATCTGAAGGGAAAAGTGGTCTTTATTAATTTTTGGGCAACTTGGTGTGCTCCCTGTCGTGCCGAAATGCCTTCGATCAATGTACTCTATGAGCGGTATAAAGATGACCCAAATATGGTGTTTTTAATTGTGGAGATTGAAGGCGACAGGGCTAAGGCTGAGGCTTTCATGAAAGAACAGCAGTTGACCCTGCCAATTAGTTTTCCAAATAGCGATATTCCAAAAGAATGGCTCTCGGGGCCGATTCCATCAACGGTAATATTGGACAAAGCGGGTAAGATCGCGACACGGCATGAAGGTATGGCGGATTATTCAAGTCCGGATGTAGGCAAATTTATGCAAGATTTAATCAATAAATAATTTTTAAGATCTCTAAATATAGTATGACAAGAGCAGAACTTATTCATCAAATAAAAGCGAAACACTCATTTCTATGTGTCGGACTCGATACAGACCTCACCAAAATCCCGGAGCATCTTTTAGATGATGAGGATCCGATCTATAGCTTTAATAAGGCTATCATAGATGCAACAGCTGATTTATGTGTTGCCTATAAGCCTAATATTGCGTTTTATGAATGTTATGGCATTAAAGGCTGGCAGTCGCTTCAAAAAACCTGGGCTGCTTTACCGAAGGATTGTTTCAGTATTGCTGACGCAAAAAGGGGCGATATTGGTAATACGTCGGGACGTTATGCGATGGCATTTTTTGATGAAAAGACGTCTGGTCTTGGATTTGATAGTATTACTATCGCACCTTATATGGGGAAGGACTCGGTGACACCATTTTTGGATTTTAACGATAAATGGGCAATCGTACTTGCGTTGACATCGAATGAAGGTAGCCTGGACTTTCAAAATTTTGAAAACAAAGAAGGATTGCAATTGTTCGAACAGGTGATCGATAAAGTCAATACTTGGGGTACACCTGACAATTTGATGTATGTGGTTGGAGCAACACGTGGGGAGGGCTTTATTAAAATTAGAGAACATGCACCAGATCATTTTTTATTGGTTCCAGGAGTGGGGGCTCAAGGCGGCTCGCTTGAAGATTTTTGTAAATTTGGTATGAACAAAGATTGCGGGCTTTTAGTAAACAGCACAAGGGGAATTATCTATGCCTCAAAAGGACGTGATTTCGCTGAAAGGGCACGGGAGGAAGCGCTGATTCTACAGAAAGAAATGGAAGTAGAACTGTTAAAAGCAGGCATTATTTCCTGATTTGACATTTAATAATTCATTCGTAATACTTACCTTTGCAGCATGCCAGAAAAAATTATAATTCTAGACTTCGGGTCTCAATACACACAGTTAATCGCTAGACGTGTCAGAGAACTAAATGTGTATTGTGAGATACACCCGTTCAATAAATTGCCAGATTTTGACGATACCGTAAAAGGTGTTATCTTTTCGGGAAGTCCTTATTCTGTTAGACAAGAAGATGCACCGCAAATTGATTTTGTTGCTATTCAGGATCGTTTCCCACTTTTAGGAGTTTGTTACGGAGCGCAATACATTGCTCAAAAATCAGGAGGTGAAGTGTTGCCGTCTGAAATTCGTGAATATGGTCGTGCAAATCTGCAGTTTGTCAATAGCGAGAATGAATTATTGGCAGGAGTACCCATTCAATCGCAGGTATGGATGTCACATGGCGATACCATCAAAGAAGTTCCTGCAAATTTTGATATTATTGCAAGTACGGATAAAGTGCGCGTTGCAGCTTATCAAGTGAAAGGCACCCGTACCTATGGTATACAATTCCACCCGGAAGTAACACACAGTACAGATGGTGCTATCTTATTAAAAAACTTTGTTGTAAACATTTGTGGTTGTGCACAGGATTGGACACCAGACGCATTTGTTGAAACAACAGTATCCGCTTTGAAAGAACAATTGGGTGACGATCACGTTATCATGGCTTTGTCAGGGGGCGTAGATTCGACAGTAGCAGCGGTATTGTTGCACCAAGCAATTGGAAAAAATTTACATTGTATTTTCGTAGATCATGGTCTGCTTCGTAAAGATGAATACGAGCAGGTATTGGATTCTTACAAAAATATGGGGTTAAATATTAAAGGAATAAATGCCAAGGATTTATTTTATGGTAGATTAGCTGGGATCTCTGAACCAGAAGAGAAACGCAAAATCATTGGTAATTCATTTATTGATGTTTTTGATGAAGCTGCAAAAGAAATCCAAAAGGAATTACCTGAGGGAATTGAAGCGAAATGGTTGGGACAAGGCACAATTTACCCAGATATTATCGAGTCGGTTTCAGTGAAAGGACCTTCAGCAACAATCAAATCACACCATAACGTTGGTGGTTTACCTGATTTTATGAAATTGAAAGTCGTAGAACCACTTAAAACGTTGTTTAAAGATGAAGTAAGAAGAGTAGGAAAAGCTTTAGAAGTGGATCAGACAATTTTAGGCAGACATCCCTTCCCTGGACCAGGTTTGGCAATTCGTATTTTAGGTGATATTACGCCTGAGCGTGTACGTATTGTACAAGAGGCTGATGCGATCTTTATCAATAATCTGAAGGAAGCTGGCTGGTACGATAAAGTATGGCAAGCTGGTACAATTTTCTTGCCAGTGCGTTCTGTAGGCGTGATGGGTGACGAGCGTACTTACGAGCATGTTGTTAGCTTACGTGCAGTTGGTTCTCTTGATGGAATGACTGCGGATTGGATACATTTACCATATGACCTGTTGGCAAAAATTTCAAATGAAATTATCAACCATGTGAAAGGAATAAACAGAGTTGTATATGATATCAGTTCAAAACCGCCCGCTACAATTGAGTGGGAATAAAATATGGGTTGCGGCACTTGTAGCATTATGCCTTGCAAGCTGTACAACCAAAAAAAGCACAGTATTGCGTTCGCCTTCCTCTGGTCAAGGCGAACATCAAACTGCTGTGACTAAACCGGCCGTTGACAAAGAGACGACGATTGCCAAAGTGGGCGATGTGCAAAATGTCAATGGGCACGCCGTGAAGAATAATCGAATAGCACTACTATTGCCATTTGAGTTAAGTGGTATTGCCGGTACAATTACAAAAGAAGATGTGGAGCGTTCTTCCCTGGCACTTGATTTTTATCAGGGGTTTCAGTTGGGCCTTGACAAAATTGCCAAAGAGGGCGCTTTATTTGATTTACAAGTAATTGATTCTCGAGACAATGTTGCCTATAATGCGACCTTGGGGACAGCGGTCAATGTGAAGGATGCCGTACTTGTGGTGGGCCCGGTGTATCCACGTGAGATAAAAAGCTTTGGGCAAACATTTGCAAATAAGAATGTGCTGCAAGTTTCTCCCTTGGCGGCCACTATGGCTTCTGAATTTAGCTTACCTAATTTGGTTTCCATAACACCTTCTATTCGAACACATTCCGAGACATTGGCGAAATATGTTGCTGATCAATACTATACGGGTGATCAAATATTAGTATACGATGCCGGTGACGATGAAAGCAAACAGTTTCTAGTTAATTTTGTTAGCGAAATTTCAAAAGCCAATGCACAGGCAAAAGTGAAAACGGTTTATAATCTTGCTGAACTGGATAATAGTCTTGTCTTGACCGGTTCAAATCATATTGTAAGTGGTACAGCCAATAAGAATCTTGTTAAAGCTTTATTGGATAAGATGGACGAACGCTTTTTGAATCCAGGTAAGCAATTTAAGTTGTATGGACATCCAAACATGGCTAAGCTTTCGTATGAGAATTTCGAAAATATGGATTTTTATGGACTTACTATTACTTCTTCCAACTTGGTGAATGAGAGTGATAGTGATACCCGTAAATTTATTGGAAATTATAAATCGGCTTATAAAGTGGACCCGTCTGAATTTTCTTATAAAGGTTATGACGCGGCGTTGTATTTCGGTCGATTGATCCACAAATATGGCGTAGATTATGTTAGCCGAATGACGCAGGATAAGTTTTCGGGATTGAATAGCGATTACAAATTTGAATTTTATCCAAAATGGGGCTATGCCAATAGAGCTTTGGGTATAATGGTTTATCACAACAAAAAATTTGAAAGAAAATAATCTTTGAATGGCGGAATTCAGTGAAAGACGTGTTCATCAGCAAATACGTAATTTTGAGCGGGCAATGGATGGTTTTGAAGCGGATCAACCCTTTTCGCGTTATTTGACTACTTTTTTTAAGCTGAATAAGCAAATGGGATCATCCGATCGCAAGGCTACTTCCCGTTTATGTTATAATTATTTTCGTCTGGGAACGGCAGCTTCGCAGCTGTCACAACAGCGTAGATTGGTGCTTGCGGAATTCCTGTGTGAACACGAAAGCCCCTTGGTGGCTCTTTTTGAGCCTTCGTACAGCGATAAGATCCAGCAACCACTGAAGGACAAAATTGCATTTCTGGAATCAGAAGGCGTTTTTAACCTGAATGACCTCTTTCCATTTACGGATCATATTTCTGATGAGATCGACATGGTACAATTTTTAGAGAGCCAGTTGATCCAGCCTTATTTATATATTCGGGTGAAACGCGGAAAGACAAAAGTCGTGTGCGCTATTTTGGATAACAATCAGATTCCTTATTCCATGATTGGCGATCAGACTATTGCCTTGAATAATGGAACATCTTTGCAGCGATTTGATGTGTTGGATGGGATGATAGAAGTGCAGGATCTTTCTTCACAGCGCACGTTGGATTATATGGATCCAGCTGAAAAGGAATCCTGGTGGGATGCGTGTGCAGCTTCTGGTGGCAAATCTCTCTTATTGATGGATGATTGTCCGACTGTCAATCTTTTGGTATCCGATGTTCGCATGAGTATTCTCCGAAATCTCGATGAACGTTTTGACCGTGCCGGAATAAAGCATTACCGAAAGAAAATACTCGATCTTACCAAGGATACCTTTGCAATTCTTGGGAGCGAACGATTTGATGGGGTGTTATTGGATGCGCCTTGTACAGGATCGGGGACTTGGGGGCGTACACCAGAAATGATTAGACAGTTTCGGGCTGCTAAGATTGGCGAATTCAATGCACTACAAAAAAATATTGCAAGTAATGTAGTAGGACATGTTAAAGTGGGAAAGCCTTTGATTTATATAACCTGCTCTATTTTTAAAGCGGAAAATGAAGATGTTGTCAATTACATTGTGGATAATTTTGGTTTTGAAATCGAACGCATGGACTATTTGAAAGGTTATGAAGAGAAAGCGGATAGTATGTTTGTGGCGCGATTGATTAAAAGGTAATTTTCAGAAGCAATAAAAGCAAAAGGCTATTTTTTTCATTGGAAAAAATAGCCTTTTATATGTAGAAATCATTTAGTATCAGTCACATTTACTGGGAATAACGAGCACAGGGCAAGTTGATTTGCGAATGACTGACTCGGATACGGAACCAGAAATGAAATGGTCAAAGCCAGTCCGTCCATTGGTCCCCATAATAATAAGATCGGCGGACCACTCATGGGATGCCGCCAGAATTTCTTCTTTAATGGATCCGATTCGATTAAAAAGATAAACTTCGCCTGCACCTGTAAACTCGCGGCTTATTTTCTCAAGGTATTTTTGTGCATTATCCTGTTCCATTTCCGATACTTCCGGAACAATGATAGGTTGCTGACCTAATAGTGGATCCGCGCCAAAGTTGGCCGGAGAAGTAGGGGGAACAACAGTGACAAGCGCTATAGAGGCTCCAAATACTGCGGCCATTTCTTTGGCATATAGTATCGCCTTCTCTGAGCATGGTTCGTCGTCGACAGCGACGAGTATCCTTTTGAATTTTGAGTTTGTATTGTCCATTTCTACTATAATTAATTTATCTTCGTCATATAATATATAATCACATTTTTGACGATTTTGTTTTGTTTAGCACATGAAATATGGTATTTGTACACTAGCTCTCGTTCCGTTACGTTCAGAACAGGCACACCGCAGTGAAATGGTTTCTCAGGTACTGTTTGGAGAACTTTTTGAGATCCTTGATGAACAGGCCGATTGGACCTCAATACGTCTATTGGAAACGGACTATTTGGGTTGGATTCAAAACGGACAGTTTCAGGAACTAAACGACTTGGATAGGCAACATTATCTGAGTGGAAAACCTACTATCGTTGGACGGGAGGGGGGAGTTCTTTTTACCGATACAACACAATTTCAGCTCTGTCATGGTACCAAGCTTTATCTAAATACAGGGAATACCTTCAATTTATCGCCATTGACATTAACGTATCAAGGTAGTATGAATACCTTTACCAGAGAGCAATTTGAAACCGAGGTGGTGCGATTGGCCTTAAGCTATCAGGACGTTCCTTATTTATGGGGTGGACGTTCACAATGGGGAATTGATTGCTCCGGTTTCTCCCAATTGATTTATCGTTGCTTTGACCTTTCCTTACCTCGCGATGCTTACCAGCAGGCGGAGATGGGGCAGACAGTGGATTTTGTTTCGGAAATACGGGTAGGGGATTTGGCTTTTTTCGATAACGCCGAAGGAAGGATTACCCATGTAGGGATTATGCTGGATCGCGATACGATTATTCACGCTTCAGCGAAAGTGCGTGTCGATCGGATGGATACGGAGGGTATTTTTAATACTGAACAGAACCGTTACACCCACAAACTCCGGATTGTTAAACGGTATACATGATCCCGAAGGACATAAAAAAAGGCTATAAGTAATTATAGCCTTTCCTATTGTTAAATTCCGTACTGACTAGAAGTGGAATTGTACACCTAAAGTTGGTGCTAATGAATTTGCGTCTAAACCAAATGTATTTGTTGCTCTATCAGCTGTTTTGTTATTGTTATAATTATAGTATAAACCTCTAACTTTTAATTCGATACCGACTTTGCTTGTTGGGAAATATGCCAAACCGGGAGCCAATTCGACACCGTAGTTCTCAAATTTTGATTCTGCTTTTACGTTATTTGTTTCAACGGTAGTTTTTCCCCAAGACATTGGTACGGATAGTTGTGCAAAAAATCTTAATGGACCATTAGCAGAGTATTTTCTAACGAATGGAGAAACTTGGAACGCGTCTCTTTTTGTGCTTAAGTCCATAACACTTTCATCTTTACTCCAGTTGTAACCGATACCTGTACCAATTGCCAAGTTGTCGCTTACAAAGTAACCAACTGTTGGGTTGATTGAGAATGAGTTATTTTTGAAGTCTGTGTCTTTAACTTTAGAAGTTTGGAAGCCAACCTGACCACCAACCATAATTTTTCCTTGTTCAGTTTGAGCTTGTGCTGCTATTGTTAAACCTGCAATGGCAGTCAATGTTAGTAAAACTTTTTTCATGTCTTTTTTATTTAAAATAGTTTGTTCTAATAAGCCAGTAAATACTTCCTGACTTTTTAAATTTGTTAGTCAAATATCGAAATCTTATTTTAATTTTTTGTCACTAGATTGTCTAGATGTTTTGCCATTATGGTAATTGATAGTGGTTCAGCGCGTTAAAATTTAGTGTATTTTTATTTTTATCGTTTCTATTTAACGATAATGATATTGGCCTGACTTTTTGTTTTTAATTGTCAATTTCAAGTAAGAAGATAAAAAAAAGCCATTTGTCAACAGCGGACAAATGGCTTTTTTTTGTATTTGAAAGACCGATTTTAATCGAAATATTCTTTGATTCGCTCGAAGAATGATTTTTCACTTTTACCTGGTTGAGGTTTAAAGTTTGGTGATTCTTTCAGTTTGTTCAATAATTCTTTTTCTTCGTTAGACACAGCTTTTGGTGTCCAGATATTAACGTATACAAGTTGGTCCCCTTTGTGATAAGAGTTGACTTCGGGAATACCTTTTCCTTTTAACCGTAAAATTTTACCGCCTTGTGTACCGGGCTCAATTTTGATCTTCGCTTTTCCATCTATTGTAGGAACTTCCACGCTAGTGCCTAAGGTAGCATCTACGAAATTAATATATAGATCATAGATTACATTTAGTCCGTCGCGTTTTAGACTTTCGTGAGGTACTTCTTCGATCAGGATAATTAAATCTCCTGGGACGCCGCCACGCGGAGCAGCATTTCCTTTTCCACTCATGGAAAGTTGCATGCCTTCACTTACACCCGCAGGAATATTGATCGCAATTGTTTCCTCACCGCGTTCGAGTCCTTCACCTCTACAAGTTGTACATTTTGCTGTGATTTCAACACCTTCACCATTACACGTAGGGCAAGTGCTTGTTGTTTGCATTTGTCCTAAGATGGTATTTGTTACTCTTCGAACTGATCCTGATCCGCCACAGGTTTTACAGGTATGGAACGAAGATTTATCTTTAGCACCAGATCCGTCACAAGAATGACAGACCACTTGTTTGTTGACCTTTACCTTTTTCTCGACGCCTTTGGCAATTTCTTCGAGTGTTAATTTAACTTTTATGCGTAAATTGCTTCCACGAGCTACCCGACGGCCGCCACGCTGGCCACCGCCACCGCCAAAGAAACTTTCAAATGGATGTCCTCCACCAAAGATATCACCAAATTGGCTGAATATGTCTTCCATATTCATACCGCCGCCACCGCCAAAACCACCACTTGCAGAATTACCGGCATGGCCAAATTGGTCATAACGTTGACGTTTTTGTGGATTGCTCAAGATATCGTATGCCTCAGCAGCTTCCTTAAACTGTTCTTCAGCTTCATGATCACCAGGATTTTTATCCGGATGGTATTTTATCGCTAATTTGCGATATGCTGATTTAATCTCCTTCTCGTCCGCTGATCGCGAGACACCAAGTATATCGTAATAATCTCTTTTTGACATCGTCTTAATATTATTGACCTATAACTACCTTTGCGTGACGGATCACTTTGTCACCTAGGTAGTACCCCTTTTCGATCACGTCAACTACTTTATTCTTTAATTCTGCTGTGGGTGCAGGAATTGCTGTGATAGCCTCTTGTAATTCAGGATCGAAGGCTTGGCCTATGGTATCCATTTCCTTTAACCCCAATTGCGACAACGTTTGTCTGAATTTGTTGTTAACAATATCCATTCCTGTTTTTACAGATTCAACATCTGTCGCTGTTTCCATGGCTGTTAACGCTCTGTCAAAATCATCTAGTGTAGGTAATAGCTTACTGATGACATCTTTTCCTGCTGATTGAATCAATTCAACACGTTCTTTGCTTGTACGTTTTCTATAATTGTCAAATTCAGCAGAAAGACGAATGTATTTATCCTTTGCCTCTGCCAATTCTGCAGCCAATTTCTCTTCAGTAGACAGTTCTTCTGCTATATTATCAGCAGGCTGTTCCTGTTGTTCAGAAGAATTTGTTTCTACTGGATCTTGACCTTCATCGTAATAATTATCTTGCTCATTCATATCTTCAATGCTAAAATTAGATTCAAAAATTTACTCTATGCTTCGTTTGTCAAAGTTTTTGCCAAACAATAAAATTCCGACAGCTTGTCAGATTTTATTAAAAAAGCCTAACAATTTGTCGGAATCTTATTTTTATATGTCAGTTTTCTGTCTAGATACTGACATTGTCCTGTAATACCCCATCAGTAGTTTTGATGATGCGCGATGGCATATTACGGATAATGGTATAATCGTGTGTTGCCATTAAAATAGCCGTTCCGGAATTGGCAATGTCACGCAATAATAAGACGATTTCTTCTGATGTCGCAGGATCTAAGTTACCGGTCGGCTCATCTGCCAGAATAATTTCAGGATTATTTAGTAATGCGCGGGCAATTACAATGCGTTGTTGCTCACCACCAGAAAGCTCATGTGGCATTTTCTTAAGTTTGGAACGAAGCCCAACTTTTTCCAATACATCCAATATCCGGCTATCGATCATTTTCTTATCTTTCCAGCCTGTTGCTTTCAGTGCAAATTCGAGGTTTTTCTCGATGCTTCTATCGGATAAAAGATGGAAGTCCTGGAATACAATACCCAATTTTCTACGCAGGTAGGGAACATCATTTTCGTGCAGCTTTTTAAGATCAAAGCCCGCAATCATTCCCTCACCATTGCCGATGTATAAATCGCCGTAAATGATTTTTAGTAAACTACTTTTTCCACTGCCGGACTGGCCGATAAGATAAATAAACTCTCCTTTACCAATGTTTAAATTGACATTGGACAATACCAAATGTTTTTGTTGGAAGATATCAACGTTTTTTAATGTAATGACTTTATTTTCAATCATGGAAGCTAAAATTCTAATTTTTTAATTTGCCCAAAAGGCATTTCTTTAACCAGTTGCATGATATATTCTGCCTTTTCTCCTAATCCAATCTTATCAAGTGATTTATCTGGGCGGTCGACTCTAAAATATGCCAGCAAGGTGAAGGCATCATCTCTTAATTGAACATAATCAGGGATTTTGGCGACACCTTTTACTTTAATGATATACATAATTTCAAAGTTAGTATTTTTAATGCAATTTATTTACTATGAATTTAAAGGAAGCTTATTGGTTTGCGAATAAAAAATCCAATGTATTCACGCCGTCAGCAAAATCATCCAAAGCAGGGCATTGGCTCTCTCCAAAACGAAATACTGGCGAGGGCACATTTAAAGCTATTTCTGATACAACACATTGGATATTTTCTTGCGCTAATTGGAGTTTATTTTCAACTTCAGCCAGTGTTTCGTATGTTTCATAATAAACTACAGCAAGGGGAGAAGCTGTGCGCTCATCCTCCTTTAGCAATAAAAATCCATTATCAAAATGCTTGTCGCCGTTGATCAGATAGATGGATTTGTTGTAGTCGTAATTGTTATTATATTTAAAATGTTCCGTCACGTTGTTAAACGCAGCGATACCTTCGAAGAAGTGTGCTATTGGATAATCTTTTGGAATGAATAACTTTGATACAGAGCGACAGCCTAACCCAAAATAATCAAAGATGTCATGTCCCAGTGATTCAAGCTGGTCGGGAGATTCTTGTCCACCGATGATGGCAACACTATTTCTATTGCGACGAATAATATGTGGTTTGGTTCCAAAATAATAGTCAAAATAACGCGAGCTATTGTTGGAACCTGTTGCTATAACCAGATCGAAATCTTTTAGTTTGTCAACAATTTCAAAGGCATCGGTAAAGGACGGGTCAATTTGTTTAAGGAGGCGGAGCACATAACTTGTCAATCCTGCGTCGTCCGATGAGACTTTGATTTTGGCTCTAAAGCCACTGATCAGTACCGATAGCATATCATGGAAGCCAACCAAGGGGATATTGCCGGCCAGAATTAATCCTACAATTTTCGTTGAATTTAGATCTGGATAAGGAGCTAACCAGTGATTCAGCTTTTCTATTGTCAGATTGGCAGCAATGGCTTGAATGGCACGTTCAACATTTTGAGGCGTATACCAGGGGTTTTTATGTTGGGCGAATTGAATGATTTGAATCAAATCATCAGGTCGCTCTTGCAGCCGCTCGCCTAATTTTACAAATGCATTTATTCGTTGTTGCTTTGTCAAAATATTAAAATTTTAAAAGATGAATACACAAATTTGTATTATATTTGTGCTGTTAACATTAATCAACGTGAATCAACTAGCCTTATTGTTCAATCAGACTTTGTTTCATATTGATAATGCAAAAATAGTTTATTTATCATAATTGTGAGGTTATAAATGGCGATTAAAATTACAGACGAATGCATTAACTGTGGTGCTTGCGAACCGGAATGCCCAAATAATGCAATATACGATGCTGGTGTAACTTGGAAATTCTCAGATGGGACGGCTTTGGATGGGGTTATTGATTTTGGCGATGGTGTTACACTAGATGCCAACGAGTCTCAAGAAGCGATCTCTAATGAAGTCTATTATATTGTTTCAGATAAATGTACGGAATGTGTAGGTTTCCACGATGAGCCTCAATGTGCAGCGGTTTGCCCTGTAGATTGTTGTGTGGATGACGAAGATGTACGTGAATCGAACGATGAGCTATTAGCGAAAAAAGCTTGGTTACACGCGGAATAAATTTAGTGTTCCGTTAAAATATAAGGCAGGATAAGAAATTTTCCTGCCTTTTTTGTGCCTTTCTATTTTGGCGAAATCGATATTTTGTTGTGAATCTTGGCTATTTGGAATAATAATATTTGCAAAAGCATAGTATTTTTTTATTTTTGTTCTTTTGACCATTAAAATCTTTTAAATGTTAAAAACCAAAATAGGGTTGATAACCCTAATCACAGTTACATTAGCTTGTATCATTGCTGTATTATACGAATTTGATGTTGTAGGCTTTTCGCATGAATTTCTAATGGCTGTCCGTTGGATAGTTGCTACCGTTTTGGTTGTAAATGCGCTCTTTAAGAAAAATTTGACCACTTGGATTTTGACCTGTATGATTATGGGGATATTTGTCGGGTTGGATTTTCCAAATCTAGCGATTTCCCTGCAACCTTTGAGTAAAGGTTTTATCAAGTTAGTCAAGACGATTGTGGGACCGATTCTCTTTGCTACGCTTGTATATGGAATTGCAGGGCATTCTGATTTGAAACAGGTGGGACGTATGGCATGGAAATCGATGCTTTATTTCTTTTGCGCAACGACATGTGCTATTTTTATTGGTTTAGGTGCTATAAACCTGACTCGAGCAGGAGTGGGCGTTGATGTTGCACATATGCCACATGAAGAACTCCCTGCGCCGAAGGAAAGTATGGATGAGCATATCCTTAAAACCCTTCCGGACCATGTGCATCCTGTATACAAGTTCACTTCTTTTATACGCGACTTGTTTCCTGAAAATATTGTCAAATCTGTAGCGGATAACCAAGTTTTACAGATTGTTGTATTTTCAATTTTGTTCGGGATTGGCCTGGCAATGGTCGATGAGAAAAAGCGTAAACCCTTGGTTGATTTTACCGAAAGTATGTCTGAAACGATGTTTAAGTTTACGAACATGATTATGTACTTTGCGCCTATCGGGGTTGGTGCTGCCATGGCTTACACTGTGGGGCATCTCGGTGTCGATATCCTTAAGAATCTTTTCATGCTTTTAGCGACGCTGTATTTTGCTTTAGTATGCTTTTTATGCTTGGTATTGCTTCCTGTAGCTTTGTATTTAAAGATACCTGTTAAACGTTTTATAAATGCGATTAAGGAACCTGTTTCCATTGCATTTGCCACTACAAGTTCAGATGCGGCATTACCGAAAGCAATGAGCGCAATGGAGAAATTTGGTGTGCCACGTAAGATTGTTTCGTTTGTCATTCCGACAGGATATAGTTTTAACTTGGATGGTACTTCACTCTATTTATCATTGGCTGCCATCTTTGTCGCTCAGGCGGCTGGTATCCATTTGTCGTTTGGACATCAATTGATGATTGCATTTACATTGATGATCACCTCCAAAGGTGTTGCTGCTGTCCCAAGGGCTTCATTAATTATTTTGATTGCGACAGCGGATCAGTTTGGTTTACCAACATTTGTCATTGCTGCCATTTTAGGTATCGATGAACTCATGGATATGGCGCGTACCTCTGTCAATGTGATCGGAAATTGTTTGGCAACCGTTGTTGTTGCTAAATGGGAGGGTGAGTTTGATGAAGAAGCTCCTTATCGCGAAGATACTGAACAGGCGATCTAATAGAAATAACTAACGAATATTCGTTGCAGAAAAGCAGTCTTGACATCCCCGTTGAGACTGCTTTTTTATGAGCAAAAATAAGGACTTAGTTGAAACCACATTTTATTTCATAGAAGGGAATTTTTATGGAACGAAAAGCTGCTTGCAAGCTGTTGTTGATAGTCTGGTATCCTTTCCAATGGCTTGCAAGCAAACTATTTATATCAGCGCCCGTCAACGTAGTACCATAAATCACCTTGTTTTTTGAAGGTAGACTTTTCATGGTGAATATGAACTTCCATCTGTGGATCCAGATAATGTGCTTCAAACTCGACCGTATGGAGTGTAGATTTCAGGATCGCGAGTTGCATCCATTTATTGTCCCGCGCCCATTGCCCAATGGCCTGTTTATTTTGGAACCGTCGTGTTGAGGGGTGAAATGTATCGTATAGGAAATCGATCTGTTGTGTCACAAAAGCACTATAACGTGCACGCATCAATGCCTCTGCTGTGGTTGCTTTGGCATGGAAACGATGAATTTGTTGGCAGCATTCCCCAAAGGTATTGCCAGAGCCACAGGGGCATAATTGATCTGATGCTATCACTTGTATTTTAAAAATTTTACCAGCCTTTAATGGCGCCATTCTTGAAGACTTTTTTTGCGGTAGCTTCCACTTCAGGTGACTGATACGCTTGAATAAACTGCTGCACCTTTTCATCGTTTTTATTATCCGAACGGGTAACAATCAGATTAACGTAAGGTGATTCTTTGTCTTCTGTGAATAAGCCTTGTTTTTCGGGATCCAACCCAGCCTGAGCGGCGAAACTATTGTTGATGATGGCAATTGTAACCTGAGGATCATCCAGAACGCGCGGCAACTGTGGTGCCTCCATCTCAATGATTTTAACCTGCTTAGGGTTGCTTACTATATCTGTTACTTTAGGCTGTATGCCTACATTTTCTTTTAAGCCGATAATGCCCTCGCGTTGGAGAAGTAAAAGTGAGCGGCCACCATTGGTAGGATCATTGGGGATGGCAATACTGGCGCCAGGCTGTAACTCGGTGATGCTTTTTATTTTTTTAGAATAGGCAACGATCGGAAATACAAATGTGTTTCCGACGATGGTTAACTTTGTAAAACCGCGTTGTTTGGATTGTTCCTGTAAATAAGGCTGATGCTGAAATACATTTACATCGATATCTCCTTGATTTAGGGCTTCATTGGGCACAACATAGTCGTTGAAAGCTACCAACTCCACATCAAGATTGAACTTTTCTTTTGCAACCTTCTTAGCCGTTTCTGCAAGCTCCTTTTCTGGTCCGGATACCACACCGACTTTAAGGGTATTCTCTTTCTTTTCGCTGTTGTTGCATGCCACAATCGATACGAGACTGAAGGCTAAGATTGCAAATGCATAGTTCAATTTTTTCATATGATATAATTTATGTTAACGATGGTTTACTTTTTTTGAGATGTAGTCTCCTGTATACTGTAACAGGAATACGATTAAAATTAATAAAATTAGAACAGAATTCATGATAAAAGTATCATATCCGACATAACCATACTGATAACCAATCTGTCCAAGTCCACCGGCACCTACAGTGCCACCCATCGCGGAGTATCCAACAAGTGTGATCAACGTAATTGTTGCATTGTTTACCAGCGAGGGGAGAGCCTCAGGAAGTAAAACTTTGAAAATTACCTGTTGGGCATTTGCTCCCATTGCTCTTGAGGCCTCAATCAGGCCATTTGGAATTTCTAGAAGACTATTTTCCACAAGTCTTGCAATAAAGGGAGCTGCACCTATACTCAAGGGAACCAATGCTGCGGCCATACCAATAGATGTTCCGACAAGGTTGCGTGTAAACGGAATCATCCATACGATAAGTATAATAAAGGGGATAGACCTAAACACATTCACCAGCAATGAAACAAGTTGGTGCATGGCTTTGTTTTCGAGCAGTTGATGTTTGCGGGTCAAGAACAGGTAAATCCCGAGTGGAAGACCCAGTACAAAACCAAAGAAACCTGATAAGAAAGTCATGGTTAGGGTTTCTAAAGTACCCGATAGCAGAAGATTAAATACCTGATCAGACATAGCCTAAGATTTTAGTTTGTGAATGCTTTTCTTTTAAGAAAGATAGACTATGCATAACATTTTCTTTTTCACCCGATAGTTCGGCTAATATAACACCAAATTTCATTTCGCCAATATAATCTATTTGAGCGGTGATGATATTTGTCTTGACTTGAAATTGTTGTTCCAAATGTTGTATAAATGGGATGGATTCTTCATTTGAAGTTAGATAGATTTCTACGAGTGGGTTTCCAGCGCTTTTCAAGCGTTCCTGAAAACTTAGTGGAATTTCAACTTCAAGTGAAGACTGAATAAAGTTTTTGGTTGTTGTTTCCTGAGGATTGGCGAATATTGATTCTACCGGACCAGTTTCAATCAATTTTCCGTGGTCTAATACGGCAACCTGATCGCAAATACTTTTTATAACATCCATCTCGTGCGTAATCAATAATATCGTAAGATCAAGCTGCTTATTGATTTTTTTTAGCAGTTTGAGGATAGATTTTGTGGTTGCTGGGTCTAAGGCACTTGTAGCCTCATCGCAAAGTAGAATGTAAGGATCATTGGCTAATGCACGCGCGATGGCAACGCGTTGTTTTTGGCCTCCTGAAAGATTTGCAGGGTACACGTCGGCTTTGTCTTCCAACCCAACCAAACGTAATAGCTCCAACACCTTTCCGCTGATAAATTCTTTAGATTTGCCCTCAAGTTCGAGCGGGAAGGATATGTTTCCATAAACTGTTCGTGATGACAGCAAATTGAAGTGTTGGAAAATCATACCAATTTTCCTTCTTTTTAACATAAGATCACTGGCAGGCAGCGACATCAAGTCGTTGTTTTCTATAATTACCTGACCACTGTCTGGCCTTTCCAAAAGGTTGACGCAACGAATCAAAGTACTTTTACCCGCTCCGGAAGCGCCTATTACACCAAAAATTTCACCTTTTGCAATAGACAGTGAGACGTCTTTTAAAGCATCAATACGTGTCGCTTTTACCGCAAAAGATTTGGATATGTTGTTTAGTTGAATCATTGACCCTGTAGGGATTTAGCAATTTTAGTTGGACAAATGGATGATGTTGATATAAATGTACACAAATGCCGCGGATAAAATAAAATCAAGTGAAAGAAAATGGGCTCTTTCAGACTGAAAAAGAATGAAAGAACCCAGATATCTATTTTTTATAAACCTTGATAAGCTGAAATCACTTGTTTTGCCGATCCAAGTCCATCAATACCATATTCGATGACATCGCCATCTTTCAGGAATCTTTGTGGAGATTTGCCCATGCCAGATCCTGCAGGCGATCCTGTGGAAATGATATCGCCAGGAAGTAAGCTCATAAAGTGACTTAAATAAGAGATCAATTTGGGCACACGATAGATAAAATCACTTGTATTGCCGTCTTGCATGATTTCACCATTGAGTTTAAGCCATATTCTTAAGTTATCGATATCTGTGATTTCATCTTTGGTTGCTATAAACGGACCAATAGGGGCGAACGTGTCACATCCTTTACCTTTGTCCCAGGTTCCGCCACGCTCGATTTGAAATTCACGCTCTGTCACATCGTTGTGTAGCACGTAGCCAAACACATGGTCCAAAGCTTCTTCTTCAGTAACATAAGAAGCTTTTTTTCCTATTACAATGGCAAATTCGGTTTCCCAATCAGATTTTACAGAGAACTTCGGAAGGGTAATTCCATCAAAAGGGCCATTGAATGCAGATACAGATTTCATAAATACAATAGGCTCGGAAGCTTGTTGTAATTTGGTCTCTTTGACGTGATCATCGAAATTAAGTCCTACACAAAGTATTTTGGAAGGAGCTTCCAATGGTGTACCAATACGCTCGTCGTCGGCTATCTCTTTAAGCTTGTCGCCTTTTTCAATTATATATGCTTGAAGTCTTTCCAAATTTGCAATATCCGCAAAGAAATCGCGGTTATATTGAAAATTTCCTTCCGAAACATCATATTTCTTTTCGTTTAAAATGACTCCCGCTTTTTCGGAGCCCTTTGCGCCATATCTAAAAATCTTCATAAGCCGCAAATATACGGATTTTGTCCCAAAAAGGGCGGAAATTAACGCGAATTAACAATTAATCGATATGTAAATTATCTATACAATTATTGTCCAAAAGGGGATATTTAAAAGGGAATTTCTCATGAACAATCTTTTTGTTGCTCACCCATGTCCCATTGAGTACCATTTCCTCTCCTTTTTTTCCGAGCATCAGCTTAATCATCAGTGATGGGACTGGGAGGGGTATGTAGAATGGACCGTATTGACGTTTCGCTATTCTTTTGGTAAACTCGGCAAGCGGAAGCGGTTCGGACGAGCAGGCATTATAAATCCCGGCTATGGTATTATTTTGTATACCAAATAACAGCATGCGGCAGAGATCATCCATATGGATCCAGCTGAGCATCTGTTTGCCAGAACCCAATATCGGAACTGAACGGAAGGGTAGGAAGCGTCCGATTTCTTTTAGCATTCCCTGATCCTTACTGATAACGACTCCAAAACGGAAGACAACGAGTCTTTTTCCCAATGTTTCAATAGGTTTTACGCTTCCTTCCCAGAGGTTGCAAACCCAGGATAGAAAATTGCCCCCTTGTGGGTCTCCTTCTGTAAAAGGTCTTTTTTGGTAGGGATCGTCCGTTCCATACCAGCCTATAGCGGAGGCAGATATAACTGCTTTTACCTGATTAGGTAGTTGTTTAAGACTTTGGTAGAGCAGTTTCCCACTTTCGACCCGGCTGCCAATAATTTCTTGCTGATATGTTTTTGTCCAGCGTTTGGCATTGAGGTTTGCGCCTGCCAGGTTGATGATATAATCGGCCTCCTGAATTGATTTGGCATCTATCTCTTGCTTATAGGGATCCCAGTGTACGTATCTGACATTCGGCTGTGCGGGATGGGATTTCGGATTTCTAGTAAAAATAATAACTTCATAGAAATTGGCAACCAATAGTTTTGTTAAATGAAGACCTATAGCTCCGGCACCACCTGTAATAATTACTTTTTCCATGAATCGAACCTTGTTTTATAATATACGCATATTGTCATTTAAGCGAACCTATTTCTGCTGATATTAAATATACTATTTTGGTTTATAAAAAATCGATCATTGTGGCAGCAATTACAAAAAAAGGTTTATCTCCCGACGAGATAAACCTTTTAAGAGTCGATTAACTGACGTTATTGGTTAAAGCGTTTGAACTGTGCTACCACAGGTTAGCATCTGTGCGCCATAGTAAGGGTTTTTGATTTCTTTATGACGGCTTAACCAAGTGGCACCTTTACCTTTGTTAAACATCGGGCACTTTTGATAATAAACAGCAGAAGATGGTTTTGAGTTTTTGGACAAACTATAGATATCTTCTGACAAAATTGCGAAGGATTCTCGTTGTTTGCTGATATCCTTGGCCTGTTGTAGACTCTTTACAATGGCTTTGAGTGATGCTGTTTTGGTTTTCCAGACGTCCTGTTCCGCTTGCGTTAGATCAGCAGTTTTTACCTTGGCGATAGCATCGGCAAGATCGTTTGCGAGGCCTGCAGCTCGTTTACCATCCCCTGCTACAAGCGCATCTTTAAGCAGAAAATATTGGTCATAGATCTTTTGAAAATTGCTTGCGTTGCTGATGTTATCTACTGAAGCTACCGCTGCAATGGTTGCATCTTGGGTGGCGTCTGAAGCTGGAGGAGCTAAATTCCTCTCGTATTGACAGCAAGTGTGTATCTTAGCATAGGTATCTTCGGCAGCAAGGTATTTTTCATTGTCGTAGCCTGCTCCAGCGATACTTTTCAATACAGCATCTAAGGACGTTTTCTTGCATCATAGGCTATTGTCGCTGTTTGGTTGTCTTCATTCCATTCAACTTTAGCCTGAGCGGCGGCTCCTGCATTTTCTATTGTTTTTTTACACATACCGCAGTTCCCGGCAATTTTAACATTGTTGTTCACGGTGTTGTTGTCTTGTGCATAGTTTGTCAAAGAGGATAGCACTAAAGCCCCTGTTATGATATAGTGTTGGATTTTCATATGATTGGATAAAAGAATATATAAAAATAAGTAATCAAAAATGATTGATAAATGAGCAATGTATGGATTAACTTATTTTTGGCGGGACCCAAGGACAAAAATATCCCTCAGAAATAAATGTTGGCGCTATGGGTTTATAATTTTTTTTGATTGCTATACCGCAAAGTTCATGACCTTGTTCAAGGGGGGGGGAAATTGCCAAAAATGTACCACTATACGTGCATTGACAATTGCAATTCTTACATGGTTTATGATGTTTACAGAAAGCCTTTTTTTTGGAAGATTTAGATTTTGAACAACAATGGTCCTTTTTGTCAGTGGTAGCATTACCTTGTGTGTGACTACTGTTTGCATTCATTTTATGGCAGGCAAAAGCGTCGGGTGCACTTAAAAAGAAACCGAAGGTTAAAAATAGTAGTATAAGTCGCTTAAGTTCCATATCAGCTCAAATATAGTTGTTTTAGGTAGAATCTGCTTCCTTTTTAACGTTTTTTGGCATTAAGGATTTTCTAATCCGCTCCATATTATTTGGGGTCAGAGGGCCGAATAACATGGAGCGACGTTTGGAATTCTTTCTTTTTTTTAAGCAAAAGAAGTACTTAAAATTTAAAACCAGAGAAGAAGCCTGGCTTTTTCCAGGTACGTTTATATTCATCAGCCAGAGGAGAGTGATCCGAATAGGAAAGCACTTCATCCAGTAAGCTGTGTGCTTTTTTCAGATTCCCAGTTTTATAGTTCACATGTGCTTCTGCTAATTTAACCGATTCGACATCATCGTCATAACCCCAATCGTGTTGGGCATAAATACCGTTGAAAACTTTGACGTATTTATCTACTTCGTTTATAGCTCCGCTTTCGGCTAAAAGTTCAATGCCGAATTTTAACCAAAGAACATAGTCATTAGGCTCCATGATCGATTGGACCCAGTTATCATGCTTTTGGAATGTTTCCTTACCTGCACTAAATTCCATAAGGTAATAATGGCTTTTTATGATGAGATAGAGTGTTTTTGCCTTGTCGAAATTGTCGATAATAAATTCCGGTTTATTTTTAAGATATTGCTGCGCAGCGATGTTCATGGCTTTGTAGTTGCTCTTTTCATTATATAGCTGCATCAACACATATTGAGGCTGGGCCTCGTGTGGATATTGTTTAGCCATTTGTTCGTAATAAGAGATGCGTTGCGCTAAATTATCCTGTTCGGTTATCTGATAGATAATATGCTCGATCCCATTCTTTGACGCTTCAAAGTCACGGTAGTGATATTCGTCTAAATTGGGATGATCAATATAGAATTTGTAAATAAACTCCAGAAGCTGTTGCGCCCGGGATTGAATGTCCGCTGTACGACCCAGTTGATATTCGACGTCGATTTGATGCATAAGCATGCGGTAACAAGGAGGAAATATGGCAGACTCCGTTTCTTCGTCCTCTTCGTCTTCTTCCGAAGTAAATTCTTGCTGCGCAAGAGTGGCTTCCAACGAGATCTGATTGGTGTCAAAGTACTGGTGAAGTACTTGCTCGAGACGTACGTAATCTTCCAAGGCTGACAAGGTATCGGCTCGGGTGAAATGAAGTTCTTCAAAGTCGGAATAGCTTAATCCTTCGGTTGCGATAGCGTAACAGGTTTCCAATTCACCGGCTTCTTTATAAGCTAAAGCTAGATTATTGCAATTCATGGCCCTATTGTGACTGCCTCCAAAATAGTCACTTTCGTATTTATTTTGTTCAAAATAGTCCTTGAAGGCGTCGTAGGCTTGACGGTAAAGTCCGAGGACGAGCAATTGTAGTGCAGACTGATCGACTGCGGTTAAGTTGTCCAGGGAGTGAATGAAATCAAATAGCATAACAGCTTCATTGTAACATTCACGGGGAAGGTCATTGAAAGTAGGGACCTGATCGTAAACTGTTCCATTGGCTTTAAAAGTGCATTCAACTAGACGTCGCCAGGATGTTGCGTTCCATTTCCGTTCGCCTACCATAGTCAGATATGGAATAGCAGCAGCATACTGTCCCTCGTCATAGAGATAGGCTGCCGCAAAATGGTAACCGACGTAAGAGTCAGGATAGGCGTCGATCAATTTGAGTGCATGGAGATAATAATAGTCAAGGGTGATTCCGATTTCTTCCGAGTAATTACGCTCAATGATAAGCTGATAGTAGAAGACCTCAGGGTGCTCATACCCCTCGGCAATCAATTCTTCAAATCGAGTATGCCATTTAACCAGCTCCTGATGGATATGCACGGCTGAGTTTTCCCCTTTGATGAGCTTAAGTAAAATCTGCAATGCTAGGTCGATTGCTTTGTTTTCGTAAGCAATTTCAGCAAGATCCACATAATTCATTTCATTGCTGCTGATGAAATGCTTAAAATCTGCTTCCATTAAAGCTAAAATATTGGATGTGTTGATCTGTTTTGTACGGTCGAGCAGATATATTTTCTTTATCCAAAAGAGGGAAAAATTATGATCAGAGGTTTCTCGTTCATCCTTGAATGTTTCTTTAACGAAATCAATACTCGCCTCCAAAGCTGGGAGCAACGCTGTATCATCCTGGAGTCCTTCGTAGATATTGGTTAAATAATTGTGACCATATCCGGACATATTCGGGGAAGCGATTAATTTTTTTGCATATTCGATAAATAAACCTTTATTGTCTTCGGTAATATGGGATTTTGGTCGACCAATTTGCGCTAGTGTTGCTTTTTTGTCTAAAACATAATTCAGTATATGATATAGAGTCGTTTCATTATTAGGTTCGATGGCCAATGCTTTTTGAAAATAGGGAATCATTTTTTCCTGAATCACATCGAAAATAGCTTCGTGGCCCTCATAAAATAGCTGATCGTGGTAGGCGATGGCGAGGTGTGTCCAAAGCGTCACATCTTGATCGTTTTGTCGTAGTTGATTTTCTCCTTCAATAATAAAGAGGTCTAGTTGTCCGCTGTAGAACAAATCATATATATTCTTTTCTTCCATTTATTAATTCTTGTATGTATTCAGTATATTGAAATCTGTTTAAAATACTATTTAGCTTTCGAAAGCTTTTCAAAGCCAATGCCGTTCCATAGAAATTCTTCACTCTTTTTTGTGACCCTAAAATTTGGATTTTCCGCATTATCGTCGATAACTTCTCCCTCTTCAATGTATTTATAGATAATCTGATTATTTTTTCCGTGTTCGGAAGGGAAAAGAATCTTTTCATCGTAATAGAACACACCAGCATCACTGACCGAATATCGGCTAGGAAGATCAACCAGCTGCCGTCCCGTCCAGGCCACATAGTTATATTCAGAGGGTATGCCACAAGCTTCGCCCAGAAATTCGATGCGAATAATGTGTTTGACATTTTGCAGCCCCATTGCAGGCAGCAATTTACTTTGGGAGAAGGTTTGTTCTGAGTAGGCAAAAGGGAAGGTGTGTTCAGCTAGAAAATTTCCATTTGCGTCGATAAGTTTTACCCCGGTTGAGAAATGATCCTGTTCCTGTTCGTTGATACCTTTGGTGAAACGTTCAAAACCGTAAATATATTGCGAGCCGTCTGATGCGGTCTGTTTTCCGAGCGCCAATAGTCCAAGCCAAATAAATCCATTCTTTTTGCTGTTACCGTCGGAATAACTTATCTCATACCAAGGAGCATAAAAATTTTTTAGTGTATTTCCTTTGATGGGATTACTATTGATCGTAACGACATTTCCGACGGATAAAGAATCTACGATTGCTGCCTTTAGACTGGGTTGAGCACGGACGTAAGCTTTGGCTGCAAAAACAGTTGCTGACTGGCCTTTCTGTATGTTCCAAACGTTGAAATTATCGTCAAACTTTAAATTTTCCTGCGCTTTTAAGCAAAGTGGTCCGATGCTTAAAATAATAAAATAGCATCCAATTAACTTTTTCATTTTTCACTCTTCTTTCCTACAAAAATAGCTGAATTGGCCCATACCCCTTATCACTGGTTTCAGGTATTTTTTTGCATAGTACTAGAAACGATATTTTATAATCCTTGAGTCATTTGCTACAAAAAATTGGATATGATGAAAAACAAAAATTATGAAAGAGAGCATTTTGAATATTTCAGGAATTGAAGGAGATTATTTATCTGCTGTGTGTCTTTTGGAAAAGACATTTTAGTTAATGCTGTTTTTAGGAATCCACTCCAATTCTTTACCGTTGTTTTTTCTACCAATGAAGCCTATCCCCGGCCAAGGCATATGAGATGCGAGCATAAGTGTCTGTTGTTGATAACAGCGATCAAGTATTTTTATCCGTGTATCCACAGCACGATCGAAGTCAATATCCCATTGAGTTCCCCAATGAGGCTGGGAAACTAGGATCGGTGAATGTATCAGATCAACAAGATTTGTAATTGCTCTATTGTCGGATTTTATTGTATAGATGATATGTCCTGGGGTATGCCCAGCTGCTGATTCTGTATGAATGCAGGAAAATAGTTGATCGCCCGGTTCAAATAGCTGTAATTTGACCTCAATAGCAACGAGTGTTTTTCGTATTAAATCGATGCTAGCTTGAGCAATTTCTGGATTTTCGCTCTTCGAAAAATCAGGACGATCTGACATCCAGAACTCAAATTCGGGTTTAGCCATGTAGTATGTTGCGTTTGGATAATTGGGTGAACCATCGGCATCCAATATGCCACCGATATGGTCGCGATGTGCGTGCGTAATGAGAATATCTGTTATCTTATTACAGTCAATATTCGCTAAAAGCAGACTTTCCATTAAATTTCCGGCTTTGTCGGTGTCATAATGTCCCTCACCAGTATCAATGAGTATGTATCGATTCTGTTGTTTAATCAGCATGATGATGATGGGTGCTTGGTAGATCTTTGTTGAAAGTGAAAGCCTTTGCAGTTCCATTTCGACTAGTTGAGACGGTATTTTTGGGGCAAGGGTAGGCTGTAATGTTTCTAATGTAAAATAACCATCTGTCAGGAGCACAAGTTCGAGCGTACCGAAGGGAATTTGTAGATGACCTGTTCTTTTAAGCTGTTTCATATTGCCAAAGTTGAACAAATTGCTTTTAACAATCTAATAGCGTTATGAAAATCAAACACAATGTAATAAATTGATAAAATATTTGCAATACTTATTGGGGCCTAAAGACTGTACAATGATGTTCAGGAATGCATTTTATGGGCCGGAGTTAAATAAAGAATGTCAAATAGCAACGGTAGGCGAGATGGCTATTTGGTGCTGCCTTGGCGTCAGAAACAAAAAAAGCGCTTTCTGATTTCTCTGAAAGCGCTGTTGTCTGCGGAAGAGGCGGGATTCGAACCCGCGGTACCGTTTCCAGTACGACAGTTTAGCAAACTGTTCCTTTCGGCCACTCAGGCACCCTTCCTCGTTTTGACATTGCAAACATAAGGCAATTATTTGATTCTGCAAAGTCTAAATAATAAAAAAAATGCAAAAAAAATGTAACGTTGCAATAAGCGTTTGAAATTCAATTTGTTGTTTGACAATTAAAATTACATTGTTTTTTTGCTTAAATCGTAATCTACCCGAACATGGTAGATGCTTTTGAGCATTGCCTTAAAAATAACTGCCGATTCAGTGATATCTTTTAGCGTAATGTTACTATTATTGAACTGTCCCCGCATCAATTTATGTTCAATAATCTTATCGACAAGATTATTGATAGACTCTTCCGATGGTTCTTTTAACGCACGGGATGCGGCTTCGACCGAATCTGCCATCATGAGTACGGCTGTTTCCTTTGAAAAAGGAATAGGGCCGGGGTAGGTAAATAAAGACTCATCCACCAGTTTGTCGGGATTGTTCTTGACAAAAACGTTATAAAAATAGTCAACACGCGTCGTTCCGTGGTGTGTGCGGATAAAATCAAGGATCACGTCGGGCAATTGATGTTTTTTGGCAATATCGACCCCTTTGATGACATGTGATATAATAATCTGCGCACTTTGTTCCGGTGAAAGCTCGTCATGCGGATTTTTTTCTGTCTTCTGATTCTCGATGAAAAATTGAGGGTTTGTCAATTTTCCGATATCGTGGTATAGGGCTCCGGCGCGGACCAAAAGTGGATTCCCGCCGATTTTGTAGATAGCGGCTTCCGCTAGATTAGCCACCTGTAGGGAGTGCTGAAAGGTTCCCGGAGCTTTAAAAGAAAGTTCCCGCAATAATTTGGAATTACTATTGGTAAGTTCCATGAGTGTGAGATCAGAGACAATACCAAACAACTTTTCGAATGCATAGATCATCGGATAAGCCAATAAGGTGATCATTACGCTTACGAAAAAGGGAAGAAGGTCAGACCAGTAAATGGTGTCTATTGATCCGTTTCTTGTGACGACCAAGCCGATATAAGCAATCCAATAGGTACCGAGGATGATAGCCGAGGAAATGAACAGCTGCTCCCGTTTGACCAATGTTTTAATACTATAGATTGCGACGATTCCCGCCATAAATTGCAGGAAGACAAACTCAAAACTATTTGGTACAAAAAGACCCGCCAGCAGTACCATCAACAGATGGATGTTGAGTGCAACCCGTGTATCAAAAAGAATACGGATTATAATAGGGACAGCACAAAACGGCATATAGTAGAGATTCGGTATCTTGATTTTAATGGCCCAGGATAGGACGCCGAGCATACCTATAATGACAATCATGATAATGACCAGCAATCTATTGTTGAAATAGATGTCCTTGCGGAAAAGAAAAAGGAAAACCATTAGAATTGAAAGGGCGAGCGAGATGATTAGAAATTGCCCTAATGTCACATAATTTTGATTACCACTGATCTTGCCTTCATCTTCGTATACCTTCCGGAGCGATTCGAGTTTCTGGTAAGTTTCATTGGAAATTATTTTTTCTTTTTCGGCGATCAGTTCGCCTTTTTGGACTACACCCCGTGTCGCTGAAATATTAGCAATGGCATTCTGTTCCAAGGCCTCCGTCTGCTGGTCGTTATAAATATAGTTAATGGTAATATAGTTTTTTAAAGTCTCCTCGAGCCAGCTCTTTTGTTTTATTTTGGTCAATTTGGGCATGATCTCATCCATGTAACCATAGGAGCTTTCGATGGTGTAACAGTCGGCCGTGTTTTTTTGACTGGCAACTTTGTCCTGGATCAGTGTGAAATTGTAATGCTTGGAAGCTGGAGATTTGTCATTGCTGCGGTTCTGAAACCGATTGTTCAATGAAAGGATGCCTTTACCATAGAGATGGCTTAAGATGGCATTGCCGGCATTTCTATAATCCGCAATATTCTCATGTGTTGTATCCAGCTTGCTGCTTTGCCATTTTTCGGCCAAATCGGTATTGAACTGATCAATTTGCTCTTTGCTTGTCGTCGTATTGGCATTATAAATCGGTTGAATCGTGTTCAAGATACTTTTCTTGTCCGCATTCAATTCTTCCTGCGTTTTTAATATGGCAAAATTATAAGGTGATATCAGATTCTCATGATTCCATACTTTTCCCTTTTGGAATTCATAGCGAAAACGAGGCTGTTTGGGAAGGAATATACAGATCAGAATAATAGTGATAAGTATTAATCCAATTTTTCGGACGAGGTTCTCCGTTGTATTTAATTCTCTTTTGTACTTTATTTTTAGTCTTCCCACTGTGAGCTATATTTTTAATATAATGTTAATATACAAATGTAGTTATAATTTATTTTCTGCAGCTTCTGCCAATTGTCGTTTGTAGGTATTAAATCGGGTAAATGCTGTGATGAACAAAAAATACTTGTTATCTTTGCAAAAAAAATACAACATGTCAACAAAATCACATCTAATTGCACCATCCGTTCTTGCTGCAGACTTTGCAAAATTATACGATGATATTATCATGGTAAACAACAGTGAGGCAGATTGGTTTCATATTGATATTATGGACGGGGTTTTCGTTCCAAATATCTCTTTTGGATTTCCAGTTATGCAGGCTATTGCAAAACATGCTGCTAAACCTTTGGATGTACATTTGATGATTGTTGACCCCGATCGTTATCTGCAAGTATGTAAAGATTCGGGTGCTGAGATCATTACAGTGCATTACGAAGCATGTACACATTTGCATCGTACAATAGCTGCTATAAAAGAATTGGGATGTAAAGCTGGTGTCGCATTGAATCCACATACACCGGTTGCTCTATTAAAAGATGTTCTTGCAGATTTAGACTTGGTGTGTATCATGTCTGTTAATCCAGGGTTCGGTGGTCAGAAATTTATTCCGAATACCTACGCCAAGGTGCAGGAACTAAGGGCGATGGCACAAGGCGTGAATGATGGACTGCTGATTGAAATCGATGGGGGAGTAACGACTGCGAATGCAGCACAGTTATTGAAAGCGGGAGCAGATGTGCTGGTGGCAGGTTCATTTGTCTTCAACGCGACAGATCCTTTGGAAACTGTGAAAGCATTAAAAGACATTGATATAACTGTAGAAAGTATATAAAAGGAAAAGGTGATTTGATAATATAAATCACCTTTTTTTTTGAAAGAAATAAATGCAAAATAGTGGATTGCAAAGAAAGATGGCGGGATTGCATAAGTTCTGTTTAGAACAATTCCAAATTGATTTAAATAAATGGAATGCATGCGTTTAAAGTTGGATTTTCACTATTTTTGTAATTAGTCATACAAGTTGATTTACGACAAATGAATCAACTTCAAAACATGAAGTGGAAGGGTTAATTTGTGATTTGTTAGGGGGACCCGATAGATGGCGTATTAGCTTAATTATATAACAGACATGGTGGCGTAGAAAGATAATGTTTTTTTATGCTGCCCATAAAATAGAAAGATAGATATCTATGAGTATTTACAACGATTACGTACAAGAGGTTGTAGAACGAGAAGGCCAAGGATTACATCCTAAGCCTATTGATGGAGCAGAATTACTAAGTGAGGTAATTGCTCAGATTAAAGATTTAAACAATGAAAATAGAGCTGAATCTTTAAGATTGTTTATTTACAACACGTTGCCGGGTACTACGCCTGCAGCGGGTGTTAAAGCACAATTTCTGAAGGAAATTATTTTGGGTCAATCAGTTGTTGCTGAAATTACACCTGATTTTGCTTTTGAATTGTTGTCACATATGAAGGGTGGTCCTTCGATCAGGGTCTTATTGGACCTGGCTTTGGGCACAGACCTAGCTATTGCAAAACAGGCGGCTGAGGTTCTTAAAACACAAGTTTTCTTATACGACGCAGATACTGCTCGTTTGAAAGAAGCTTTTGAGCAAGGCAATGAAGTTGCGAAAGATATTTTAGAAAGCTATGCAAAAGCAGAGTTTTTTACGAAACTGCCTGAGGTTGCTGAGGAAATTCAAGTGGTTACTTTTATCGCTGGTGAAGGTGATATCTCGACAGATTTATTGTCGCCAGGTAACCAGGCACACTCGCGTTCAGATCGTGAATTACATGGAAAATGTATGATCACACCTGAAGCACAGCAACAGATCGTTGAATTACAGGCGCAACACCCTGGTAAAAGCGTTATGTTAATTGCTGAGAAAGGAACAATGGGAGTGGGGTCATCTCGTATGTCGGGTGTAAACAACGTTGCACTATGGACCGGTAAACAAGCGAGCCCTTACGTTCCTTTTGTCAACATTGCACCAATTGTTGGTGGTACGAATGGTATCTCACCAATTTTCTTGACAACAGTGGACGTAACCGGAGGTATCGGTATAGACCTTAAAAACTGGGTGAAGAAAGTGGATGAAAATGGTAACGTAATCCGTAATGAGAAAAACGAGCCAATTCTTGAAGAAGCTTATTCTGTTGCTACAGGTACTGTCTTAACAATTAATACCAAGACTAAAAAATTATATAACGGCGAGCAGGAGCTAATCGATATTTCGAAAGCTTTGACTCCTCAAAAAATGGAATTTATTAAAGCAGGTGGTTCTTATGCTATTGTCTTTGGTAAAAAGATCCAAACTTTTGCAGCGGAAACTTTAGGTATTCAAGCGCCAGCAGTATTTGCCCCTTCAAAAGAAATTACAATTGAAGGCCAGGGTCTAACGGCAGTGGAGAAAATCTTCAATAAAAATGCGGTAGGTGTAACGCCAGGTAAGGTATTACATGCTGGTTCTGACGTGCGTGTGAAGGTGAATATCGTTGGCTCGCAAGATACGACAGGTTTGATGACTGCGCAGGAGTTAGAGGCGATGGCTGCTACAGTAATTTCGCCTACAGTAGACGGGGCTTATCAATCAGGTTGTCATACTGCATCGGTATGGGATAAAAAAGCACAAGCCAATATTCCTAAATTGATGAAATTTATGAATGATTTTGGATTGATCACAGCACGCGACCCTCAAGGGGTGTATCATTCGATGACGGACGTTATTCATAAGGTATTAAATGATATTACCATCGATGAGTGGGCAATCATTATCGGAGGTGATTCACATACCCGTATGTCTAAGGGTGTTGCTTTTGGTGCTGACTCCGGTACGGTGGCGCTAGCTTTAGCGACAGGTGAAGCTTCTATGCCAATTCCTGAATCGGTCAAAGTTACGTTTAAAGGCAGTATGAAAGAACACATGGATTTCCGTGATGTGGTTCATGCGACACAAGCGCAGATGTTGCAACAGTTTGCTGGTGAAAATGTGTTCCAAGGTCGAATTATTGAGGTTCATATCGGTACGCTTTTAGCGGATCAGGCATTTACTTTTACAGACTGGACTGCAGAAATGAAAGCGAAAGCTTCTATTTGTATTTCACAGGATAATACGCTGATCGAATCATTGGAAATCGCTAAAAACCGTATCCAGATTATGATTGATAAAGGCATGGAAAACAAAAACAATGTTTTGCAGGGCTTAATTGACAAAGCGAACAAACGTATTGAGGAAATTAAATCTGGTGCTAAGCCTGCTTTAACTCCGGACACCAATGCGAAGTATTACGCTGAAGTTGTTATTGATCTGGATATTATCGAAGAACCGATGATCGCCGACCCGGATGTGAATAATGCAGATGTTTCGAAACGTTATACACACGATACAATTCGCGATCTTTCTTACTACGGTGGAAACAAAAAGGTGGATTTAGGTTTCGTCGGTTCTTGTATGGTTCACAAAGACGATTTGAAGATCGTATCGAAGATGTTGAAAAACATTGAACAGCAAAAAGGTGTTGTTACGTTTGAAGCGCCTTTGGTCGTTGCAGCGCCAACATACAATATCATTGATGAGCTAAAAGCGGAAGGCGATTGGGAATTTTTACAAAAGTACTCTGGATTTGAATTTAGCGATGCTTTACCAAAAAGTACTGCGCGTACTGAATACGAGAATATTATGTATTTGGAGCGTCCTGGTTGTAACCTTTGTATGGGTAACCAGGAGAAAGCAGCTAAAGGTGACACGGTAATGGCTACGTCAACCCGTTTATTCCAAGGACGTGTCGTTGAAGACAGAGATGGTAAAAAAGGGGAGTCTTTATTAGCATCAACTCCGGTTGTTGTTCTTTCAGCGATTTTGGGCCGGATTCCGAATATTGAAGAATATAAAGCTGCTGTGGAAGGCATTAACTTAACGAAGTTTGCGCCTATTCCAACAAAATAATTAGTGATAGGGTTTAGTAACTTAATTAAACAACATAAATTAGAGAGATATGGCTTTTGATATAGATATGATTAAAAAGGTCTATAGCCAATATGATGAGCGCATTTCTGCTGCTCGTCAGGTGGTTAACAAACCTTTGACTTTATCTGAGAAAATTTTGTATGCCCACCTTTGGGATGGCAATGCTACTGAGGATTACAAACGTGGCGTTTCTTACGTTGACTTTGCCCCAGATCGCGTTGCTATGCAGGATGCAACTGCACAGATGGCATTATTGCAATTTATGCAAGCTGGGCGTCCAAAGGTAGCGGTTCCTTCTACTGTACACTGTGATCACCTGATTCAGGCGAAAGAGGGTGCGGATAAAGATTTGGCTCGTGCTAAAAGCGAAAGTTCTGAAGTATTCAACTTTTTGAGTTCTGTATCCAATAAATATGGTATCGGTTTTTGGAAACCCGGAGCTGGTATTATTCACCAAGTCGTTTTGGAAAACTATGCGTTTCCAGGCGGTATGATGATCGGTACAGACTCGCATACGGTGAATGCCGGTGGTTTAGGTATGGTTGCGATCGGTGTGGGTGGTGCTGATGCGTGTGATGTGATGGCAGGTTTACCTTGGGAACTTAAATTCCCGAAACTGATCGGTGTAAAATTAACGGGTAAATTGAGTGGATGGGCGGCAGCAAAAGATGTGATCCTCAAAGTCGCGGGTATTTTGACTGTAAAGGGTGGAACTGGTGCCATTGTCGAGTATTTTGGCGAAGGTGCGGAGTCGCTATCGTGTACAGGTAAGGGAACCATCTGTAACATGGGTGCTGAAATTGGTGCAACAACCTCAACTTTCGGTTATGACGAATCGATGGAACGTTATCTGCGCGCTACGGGTCGTGCCGAAGTAGCTGATGCGGCCAATGCTATAAAACAGCATTTGACTGCGGATGCTGAGGTCTATGCTGACCCAGAACAATATTTTGATCAGTTAATTGAAATCAATCTGTCTGAATTAGAGCCTTCTCTAAACGGTCCTTTTACGCCAGATTTGTATACTCCGGTTTCACGCATGCGTGAAGAAGCAACGAAAAATGGCTGGCCTCTGCAAGTTGAATGGGGATTGATCGGTTCATGTACAAACTCTTCCTATGAAGACTTGTCACGTGCGGCTTCTATTGCAAGACAGGCTGTTGATAAAGGGCTTATCACAAAAGCTGAATTCGGTATTAATCCAGGGTCAGAGCAAGTGCGTTTTACGGCTGATCGCGATGGTTTGCTGAAAACTTTTGAAGATCTCAATGCGACAATTTTTACAAATGCATGTGGTCCATGTATCGGTATGTGGGATCGTGTAGGGGCCGATAAACAAGAGAAAAATACAATCGTTCATTCTTTCAATCGTAACTTTGCAAAACGTGCAGATGGTAATCCAAATACCTATGCCTTTGTTGCATCGCCAGAATTGGTAGCAGCGATTGCGATTTCTGGTGATTTGGGTTTCAATCCGGTAACTGACACTTTGACAAACAACAAGGGTGAACAAGTGAAGCTGGATCCACCTGTGGGGGATGAGTTGCCAACAAAGGGATTTGCGGTAGATGACCCAGGGTACCAAGCGCCAGCTGCTGATGGTAGTTCGGTGGTGGTTGATGTAGCGCCTACTTCTGATCGTCTTCAATTGTTGGAGCCTTTTGCTCCATGGGAAGGTACAGATTTGAAAGGGTTGAAACTATTGATTAAGGCGAAAGGTAAATGTACTACTGACCATATTTCTATGGCTGGTCCTTGGTTGAAATACCGTGGTCACTTGGATAATATCTCAAATAACATGTTGATTGGCGCCTTGAATTTCTTCAATGAGAAGACTGATAGCGTTAAAAATCAACTTACAGGCGAATATGGTCCTGTTCCTGCAACACAGCGGGACTATAAAGCACACGGTATTGGTTCAATTGTGGTCGGTGATGAAAACTACGGTGAAGGTTCTTCCCGCGAGCATGCTGCGATGGAACCTCGTCATTTAGGTGTTCGTGCTGTTTTAGTTAAGTCTTTTGCCCGTATTCACGAAACAAACCTGAAAAAACAAGGTATGTTGGGATTAACGTTTGCAAATAAAGACGATTATAACAAGATTCAGGAGAATGATACCATTGATATTATCGGTCTGACAGAATTTGCTCCAGGTAAACCATTAACGCTTGTGTTACATCATGCTGATGGTACTTCGGAAGAGATTTTGGCGAATCATACCTACAATGCGCAACAAATCGAGTGGTTTAAAGCCGGTGGAGCTTTGAATATCATCCGCAAAAATCAAGGATAATAATTCTTTAGAAATAAAATGAAAAGCTGCTTTCCTGGAAATGGGAAGCAGCTTTTTTTTGAAAGTGTCTGATGTTATTCGACAGAAAGAACTTGCTAGTTTGCTTTAACTGCTCTCGGTGCTTGAGAAGTCAAGAAGGTTTGTTTTTTAAATCGAATGACATTTCTGTGATCTTCGTCATATTTTACCAATTTCCACTGTTTTTATTTGCTTATAAAATAGAATGCCGGTACTTTTGCCCAACGTTTTTAGCACCGATATGAGAAAAATATTTTTAACGATTGGAGCACTTGCACTAAGTGTTTCTGCCTTATTTGCCCAAGAAAATCCTGAGATAGGAAAAAGCATTTTCAAACCGAAAAATTTGAGAACAGAGAGTAACAAGGGCAAATTCTTCTTCTTTTGGGGGTACAACTTCTCTTCTTACGCGAAATCAGATATTCATTTTACGGGTCCTAATTATGACTTTATTCTGCATGATGTAAAAGCGGGTGACAGGCCAACCAAATTTGGTTCAACGTATTTTGATCCAAGCCGGCTGACTATTCCGCAATTTAATCTGCACTTCGGTTATTATATCAAGGATAATTATTCCATTTCATTGGGATGGGACCATATGAAATATGTGGTCGATATTCCGCAACAGGTGAAAATTTCGGGTTTTATCGGTGAAGAGATTTCTAACCCTGGTATTCCGACAGGAAATCGCGCTGGTCAATATAACGGTGAATTGATTACTGTAGACTCCGCCATGCTGACATTTGAACACACCGATGGCTATAACTTTGCCTCAGTAGGGCTAGAGCGTTATGACGACATCATCAATAACCGCAAGGGTCAACAGGTATTGACGATGGAATCGGGTGTGGATGTAGGCTTATTGATTCCTCGTTCCGACGTACATCTTTTTGGTGAAGGAGCCAACCATTTTTGGAACATTGCGGGGTATGGCGCTTCGGCAAAAGTTGGTTTGCACTACCGTTTTTATAAAGGACTCTACCTTCAGGGGAATTTCAAAACGGGCTGGACTGATTTAACAAACATTCGTACAACTGGAAGAAGAGGCGTAGATAAAGCCTCTCAACAAATATGGTTTTTTGAAAATTACTGGGCTTTGGGCTTTAGGTTTTAAAATATATTCGATACAAAAAAGGCTACTTTAAAGTAGCCTTTTTTGTATATTCTTTTTATATCCTATTTCATCTTCTATAAACGTCTTAGCTAAATGTCGCTCAGTTTGAAAATATCCTTTACCCGAATACCTTTTTCAGTACGCTGAAGTGTACAGCATTCATGTATCGGATCGTGTTCGAAAAATAAGATGTATTCATTATCGACGATCTCATTCCAATAGCTGTTGCGTTCCTCCATGGTCACGAGAGGTCTAACATCATAGCTCATAACATAAGGAATGGGGATATGTCCCACCGATGGCAATAGATCCGCCATATAGAGGATCGTTTTGCTTTTATACAGTATCTGAGGCAGCATCATCGCTTCTGTATGACCGTGTGCATAACGGATAGCAATATTGCTTCCGAAAGGATTTTGGTGATCTTCGACAAATTTTAATTGCCCACTCTCTTGTATTGGTAAAATGTTCTCTTTTAAGAAAGAAGCTTTTTCGCGTGGATTAGGATCGGTAGCCCAAGACCAATGGTCGCTATTGCTCCAAAAATGAGCATTTTTAAAAGCCGGAACGAGTTGTTCACCTTCGCGGGCGATAGCGCCACCACAATGGTCGAAATGCAGGTGTGTAAGGATGACATCGGTGATATCACTTCTGTCAAACCCACTATTTTTTAATGATTTATCCAGCGTTGCATCGCCATGAAGATAATAATAGCTGAAGAATTTTTCATTTTGTTTGTCTCCCAATCCTGTATCGACCAGCATTAAACGATTACTGTCCTCGATGAGGAGCAGGCGGTTTCCCCAAGTACACATATTGTTTGAGTCGGCCGGGTTTGTTTTGTTCCAGATACTCTTGGGGACAACGCCAAACATTGCACCGCCATCAAGTTTGAAAAATCCCGTTTCTATGGCATGTAATTTCATTCGCAGATGATATGTCTTTTAATGATCTGTTTTTACCTTATTAATATTTGTAAAGCTTGGAACAATTTACGAAAAATATGTGATATTTTTTGATGGTGATAAATTGATGTGCTAAAAAAATATGCTAAAAAGTTTAATTTTTTTTACCTCTATAAGTTGCTGTTAATGAGTGTTTTGTTTTTGTGTTTTTTGTACAATAAGCTTGATTTTTAGGTAATTGAGTTTTGTTTTTAGCGAAAAATGCCTTTAAATTTGGGCACATTTTAAAACAAACAAAAAATATGAAAAAGGGTAACATTGGAAACGCGCCTGATTTGAAATATTTAAAAATTGATAGTACAAAAAATGTATTTTATCAATTGCCTGTTTCAGAATTGGTCGAACATGCCTTAGCAAATCACGAAGGTCGACTTTCTGATACGGGAGCGCTAGCTGCTGATACAGGGAAATTTACTGGAAGATCGCCAAAAGATCGGTTTCTGGTCGAAGATTCTTTAACTAAAGATAGCGTTTGGTGGGGAGAGATCAATCAACGAATGTCTCCGGCTAATTTCGAAGCACTACTCTCGAAAGTAGCGGCTCACTTAAGTGATCAAATCATCTATGTAAGAGATTGTGCTGCAGGGGCTGATCCAGCTTATCAAATAGATTTACGTGTTGTTACGGAAACAGCTTATCAAAGTATATTTGCCAATAACCTGTTTCTACGGCCGGAGCCAAATCCAGATGCCCAGCCAGCCTGGTCGATTTTAGCCGCTCCGACGCTGCTTATCGATGAGCCGCATCAATATGGCATTATCAACGAAAATTTTGTCGCGATTGACTTTACAAAAAAGATAGTACTGATTGCAGGGACCGGTTACACGGGGGAGATTAAAAAGAGCATTTTTTCAATATTGAACTTTATTTTGCCATTCCAACATAATGTGCTTTCTATGCACTGCTCGGCGAACACTTCGAAGGAAGGGGAGACAGCGTTATTTTTCGGACTTTCAGGTACAGGGAAAACGACCCTGTCGGCTGATAGAAACAGAAAGTTGATTGGTGATGATGAGCATGGATGGAGCGAAAGGGGAATATTCAATTTCGAAGGCGGCTGCTACGCCAAATGTGTAGGGTTGTCAGAAGACAAAGAACCTGAGATCTTTCACGCAATTCGTTTTGGGGCTCTCCTTGAAAATGTTGTGTTGGATGAATTTGATCGACCTGACTATAATGATATTAGCAAGACAGAGAATACGAGGGTATCCTATCCCATCGATTTTATGGAAAATGCCGAAATAAATGGAATTGGCAATGAACCAGAAAATATTTTTTTCCTTACAGCAGATGCTTTTGGAGTACTTCCTCCCATTTCATTGTTGACCACCGATCAGGCGGTATATCATTTTGTCAGTGGTTATACAGCAAAGGTTGCCGGTACAGAGGTCGGCATAAAGGAGCCTACAGCAGCATTTTCAACCTGTTTTGGACAGGCATTTTTACCGCTCCATCCTTCAAAATATGCGGCCTTGCTGCGTTCGAAACTAGAGCAAAATTGTAACATCAAAGTTTGGCTAGTGAATACAGGCTGGATTGCTGGTCCTTACGGAATAGGTAGACGTATTAAGCTGAATTATACACGATCGCTAATTCGCGCGGCCATGGACGGTTCACTACTGGAATCTCAGTTTAATAAGCATGATATTTTTGGATTGGAATATCCAACGAGCTGTGGAGAGCATGTTCCTGCACAAATTTTAGATGCACGCGGTTTATGGAACAATGATGAGGCTTATGACATGCAAGCAAAACGCTTGGCGAAGTTGTTCATTTCGAATTTTGAAAAATTCAATAATGAAATGCCGGACTCCGTGCTGGCCGCAGGACCTAAAATAGAAACTACGATACTTGTATCTTAATTCGTTTTAATATTATAAAAAAACAGGAGGAAATACTTTTCCTCCTGTTTTTTTATAATGATACCTTACCAGACCGACAGTCATTTAGTCGTGTTTTGTAACGAAAGAATCTATTTTTTCCTGCTCACTTCCAACAAGCGCATTGATAATCAGTTTGAAGGACGCTAAGCGGGCCTTTTTCTTGTTATCTTTGGTAATTTCTAACCAAGGCGATTTTTTGGTGCTTGTCTTTTTAAATAAATCTTCAATATAACCCGTATAAACATCCCATTTCTCCTGCGCCTGCTCGTCCAGCACACCGATTTTCCATTGTTTTAGGATATCTTCTTTTCGCTCTTTTAATCTTTCGGCCTGCTCTTCTTTGCTGATATTCAGGAATAGTTTGATAAGGATGATGCCATCGTCGATTAACTGCTTCTCAAATTCAGGAACTTGGTTCATAAACAGCTCGTGCTGTTCCTTGGTGCAAAATCCAAATACTGGTTCAACAACAGCTCTGTTATACCAGCTGCGGTCGAAAATCACAATTTCCCCAGCATTGGGGAGCTGTTTGATATATCGTTGAAAATACCATTGTCCAGCTTCCTCCTCGGTTGGTTTAGGCAATGCAACAACGCGCACCTTTTTGGGATTCAGGTATTGGGTTACACGGCCAATTGTACCGCCTTTACCCGCAGCGTCCCTGCCTTCAAAAATAATCAGTACCCGTTTTCCTTTTTCAATGATTTCATATTGAAGTTTTAAGAGCTTGACTTGGAGCTCGTAAAGCTCCTTTTCATAATCGTAAACATCATTGAATTTTTTTATCTCCAGAATGCCATGCTGTTCCAGATAGTTTAAAACATCTTTGTTTTCGTAGATCTTCTGAAGTTCATTTAAATCGTATTCTGCCATATGCTATTGATTTATACGTTCGTTTTCCTAAAGTTACTTATTGAATTGTTAAAAAACGTCAAATTTCATATAATTCCGAATGGGATGTGTAATAATAAGCTCTTCACTTACGTTTAGAATTCTAAACAGCAAAAAAGGCTGTTTGCATAAATAAGACTTTTCATAAATTTAGGTTAATAATTGGTTAGGTTAGCTCGGAGTTCCCCACTTCGAGCTTTTTTGTCGAATGGGGGATCGCTTCAAGAGTACGAAAAAATACCATTCTGTTCCCGCTTAATTGAGCTGATCCTCCGTTTATTCTAAATGTTAAAAAATGTTAAATGGCATCTATTCTTATAATGAATTCAAAAATGCGACGTTTTAATTACAAATACTTTTCATAAAATAGGTTAATATATGGCTAACGAAAGCTCAGAGTTCCCCACTCTGGGCTTTTTATTTTTCAGGTCCCATTTTCGACTTAAAGGCTTTTTTTGAATTGAGTCAATGTTTAGCTTTTTGATCCGTAGCATATTTGTACTCGAAATATAGTTGTGTGGGAGGGGGGCAGTCATAAAAAAGTTGCATTACAGATGCGTGGTACAGCACTTGGAGCTTGTGTTGCATTGGTGGATTTGCCTCTACGAATGGCAGGGGCATTGGCGGGATTAGTAGCGGGCCCGTTTGGTTATCAGTCGGTTTATTTATTGGGGGAATCAGCTGTCTGCTCGCTATCCTTATATTGATCTGCGACATGAAATAAGCTCAGAGCAATTCACTGTTTGTTGCAGTAAAGAGTCTCATTAAAGTCGGGCGGAACTTAAATCGATATATATATAAAATAAGACGGACCAGATGTACATCCGGTCCGCCTTATTTATTGTGTATTTTGCTGCGCTCTAGGCAACTTCTCTTAGATCTACTGCTACTACACGGGATACACCTTGTTCCACCATGGTTACTCCATAGATGATGTCTGTACTTGCAATCGTTTTCTTATTGTGTGAGACTACGATAAATTGTGAATTTTTCGAAAAATCCCGGATAATATTGTTGAACTTATCAATATTCGTATCATCTAAAGGAGCGTCCACCTCATCGAAGATACAAAATGGTGCCGGTTTAGAAAGATATAGTGAGAATAAGAGAGCTGTTGAAGTCAAGGTCTTTTCACCACCCGAAAGCTGATTGATAGACAGCGGCCTTTTCCCTTTGGGTCTTGCAATAATGTCGATATCTGAATCCAACGGATTGCTCGGGTCTGTGAGTACCAGGTCACAGCTGTCTTCTTCGTTAAATAGCGAACGGAATACTTTAACGAAGTTATTCCTCACGGCATCAAATGTAAACATAAACTGAACCTGAGCGGTATCGTCAATTTCTTTTATTGTTGCCATCAAGGATCCTTTTGCTTCAATTAAATCAGCTTTCTCTTTGTTAATGAAATCATAGCGTTCGTTCATCTCGTCGAAAGCCTCTTTTGCCATCAGATTGATCGTTCCAAATTCATCAAGCTGTTTCTTGAGTTTGCTACATTTGGTTGCCAATGTCGCTTGATCTTCTGTGATCTCAGGCGCATCTTCACGGTCAATTAGATCTTTCAATTCAATGTTGAATTCAACGGAAAGGCGTTCTTTTAAGGCATTGAGGTCGATCTGCAGACCTGTTTTTTTATCTTTGATCTCTGAAATAAGAAAGTCACTCTGCTCTTTTGAACGACGCTGCTGTGTCAGGGCGTCTTCGAGATTATTGATTTTCTGCTTATCTGCATAGTAGTTGTCTTCCAATTCTTTAAGACCATCTTCTAAAGCAATCTTCTGCTCATACATGGCAATAAGATCCTGATCTTCTTCATCTTCAAATGGAATGGTTGTTCTTAACGCTTCTTGCACTTCAACTAATTCTGCACTGTTTCGCTCCAGACGGAGTTCGTGGTCATCCTTCTGCGTCTCTCTAAATTCGAGATCTTTCGTGATATTGGAAACTTTGTTTAACTGTTGATGATAAGCGATATTCTCTTGATTGTATGCGGTCGATTTTTCGTTAAGTATTTCAGCTATTTCATGGAACTGGTCCTGTAAAGTCGATAATTCGGCGATACTCTGTTCTTTTTCCTGGCGCAGCTCCTGAAGCTGTGGCTCGGCAATCCTTAAATCTGATTCTATACTTTCAATTTTCTCCTGAATATCTTTTTTACGGGCCTGGGAGTTATTGATGAAGGCTTGATATTGCTCTTGCTTTGTTTTGACAGTAATTAATTCATTATTCAGTCTATTGAGCTGAAAACGAAGCTCATCGATTAACTCTTTCTGCGAATTGCCGTGTAGTACATCCAAGCGAGCTGTTTCGGCGGTTATTTTATCTTCAAGTTTTGCTATTTCCTGATTTAAGGTTTTGATCTCTTGGGATAACACGTCGAGGTTTTTCGCTCTTCCGATACGTTTGCCCTCAAATAATCCCACGGAACCACCAGAAAGACCCAAATGATGTTTCGAATAACGTCCATTTTTTTGCAGAATCACCTGTCCCAGAGCAGGTAGCTTTTCATCCAGTTCTTTTTCATTGTCATGTTTAAGAATAAAGACCTGCTGGAGCAGCATCGTACATAAAGCCTTGTACTTTTCGTCTACTGTAATCACATCCAACGCAGACATCAAATTGTCATTTGGTGCAGGGGCAGCGTTTGGCGAGTGTGTTATGGCATCTAAAACAAAGAAATTAGCTCTTCCTTTTGCGGCATCGCTCAATAGCTGAATTGCTTGAACAGCATCTTGTTGTGTTTCGACAACATAGTGATTCATTATAGGCTCTAGATAGTTCTCAATAGCCACGCGATAATCTTCCTGACAGAAAAGGACATCTGATAGGAGCGGAGGTTGCTTTTTCCATCCTGCATTTTTCTTGAGGAACCGAATGGAATCGGGGAAACCTTCTAAATTATCAACAAGAGATTTCGTGAGGTTGTATTCGTTTTGTTTGGCATCTACCAGACGGAGGTCTTTGGCAAGCTGGGCCTTAAGTTCTTCTAGGTTTGCCTGGCACTGACTGATCTGTCTTTGGAGCTCTTCTTCCAGCTGGTTTGCTGAGTCATACTGTAACTGCTGTGCTTCCACACGGCCTTCCAGTTCAGTAACAGCAGAATTAAACTGCTGCAATTCGGCTTCTTTTGCTTCTGTATCTACACTATTGCGAACAGATTCTTGGAGGAGGGCTTCTTTCTGAATGGTAAATACGGCAAGATCTTTTTCTAATTTGTAGATTTTTGCCTGTAATTCAGCATTACTCTTATTAAAAAGATCAAGCTTTCCCTTTGCCGATTGTTGCTGTCCCCTCAGTTCGTCGACTTCGGATTTATCCGATTCAAGATTCGTTTTTAACGAATCGAGTTTATTTTGTTCATCAAACAATTCTTCATTCAGTCGTTTGATGGTGTAGAGTACATGATTAAGCTGTTGTTTATCGCTGTTGATATCGAGGTTCAACCGGTTCTCTTTATCTTGAAGATTTTTGACCTTTTCGTTTTTGATCTTCTTTTCCGATTCATAACCTCGGATTTTATTGACAAATTCCTGCGTTGTTTTTTGCTGTACCGAAAGGTTTTTTTCTTGTTCCAAATTTGTCTGGCGGAGTGATTGGAGTTCCGTTTCCGCATTCAGAATATTTTGATGTGCATTGGCAGCATCTTTCTGAACCTTGGATTCTTGTGTTTGAAGTCTTTCCAATTCAGTCGAGAAATCTGCTATTTTATAATAAGCCAAATCTATACTGCTCTGGCGGTATTCTGCTTTAAGTGAGGTATATTTTTCAGCTTTTTTAGCTTGATTTTCTAATGATTTGAGGTTCTTGGTGATTTCGTAAAGCAAGTCATCTACACGGCTAAGATCGGCCTCAGTATCTCTCAGCTTTGCCAAAGTCTGTTTTTTACGAACTTTATACTTAGAGATTCCAGATGCTTCTTCGAAGAGGTTGCGACGTGAATTATCTTTATTATTGATAATTTCATCAATCATTTTCAATTCGATGATCGAATAGCTGTCCGCACCAACTCCGGTATCCAGGAACAGATCTGTGATATCTTTTAAACGACATTTGACATCATTCAATCGATATTCACTATCGCCGTTGCGAAACAGCTTCCGCGTGACGGTCACTGTAGAGAATTCCGTTGGCAAAATATTATTGTTGTTGTTGAAGGTCAGCGAGACCTCTGCAAGGTTTGCCGGTTTTCTATTTTTCGTTCCATTGAAGATAATATTTTCCATCTTATCGGAGCGAAGCATCTTTGTGCTCTGCTCTCCCAGCACCCAGCGTATGGCGTCGACCACATTGGACTTCCCACATCCATTGGGGCCAACAATCGCTGTGACACCATCATTGAAGTTGATCGTGATCTTGTCTCCGAAACTTTTAAATCCTTTAATTTCTAGTTTGGTTAACTGCATTTATACCAAATTTGTTTGTCGTTATAAGCTTGCGAAAATAGTAAAATTAAACAATAATTTTTCCTTTCTTTATTCACATTTTCCTGTTTCAGGATCACATGAAGGGCCTTCTTCGCCTCTGCGTTCAAGCGGTGTTGGCTGACTGGCCAAGCATTCATTTATGGTGTTGTGAAAGACTTCCATGGGCTGTGCTCCGGGGATAGCATATTTTCTGTCAAATACAAAGAAAGGGACACCTCGGAGTCCTAAGCTGACACCTTCTTGAATATCCTGTGCAACATCATAAGCATATTCATCAGATTCCAATAAGTTTTTTACCTCCTGAGCGGAAAGATGCTCTTGCGTAGCAATCGTGCTGAGCACCTCGTTGTTATTTACATCAAGACCATCCGTAAAATGAGCTTTAAATAAGGCTTTCTTGATTTGAGTGCCTTTTTGTTGCGCTTGGGCAAAATGGATCAGACGATGTGCTTTTTTTGTATTTACAACGATTGCTTTTTCAAAGTTCAGATCAATACCCAGCTCTTTTCCTTGTGCACTGAGCTGTGAGGTCATCGCAACGACATCGTCCATACTCATGCCTTTCGTTTGAACGAGGTAATCGTAGGTTGGCATTGCCGGAGCATCTTGGGGATAATCAGGGTTAAGCTGATATGATTTCCAGATGATTTCAGCGGATGGCTTACTTGTGGAATCCTGAAGAGCTAGTTCAAGCTTTGTCAGACCAATATAACAAAAAGGACAAATGATGTCCGACCAAATTTCTATTTTCATATTTCTTTTTTTACTGCGTATATTGTAATCAAAAATACATATAATAACGATGATTATCTGTTTACATTGTTGCATGGATGTAAACAAGTGTTTCAAGTATTTGTATAACTATGGTGGAGAAAGCTTTTTTAAATCGTAAAGTTACCCTTGTTCTGGGCGGGGGTGGTGCAAGAGGCCTGGTGCATATTGGTATTATTCGACGTCTTGAAGAGCTGGGCTACGAAATCGATGAGGTGGTAGGTTGTTCAATAGGAGCGCTTGTCGGTGGTATCTATGCACAGGGGAAGATGGATGTTCTGGAAGAATGGATGCAGCGCCTGACGAAGAAATCGGTCTTTAATATGATGGATTTTAGCTGGAAGGGACTGGGGATGATGAAGGGGATCAAGGTGTTTAACGCCTTGAAATCTGTGATTCCGGATGCTAATATTGAGACTTTCCCTATTTTGTTTAAAGCCGTTGCGACAGATCTAAACTACGAAAAGGAGGTTGTGCTGGACTTTGGAAGTATGTATGATGCTATTCGGGCGTCGATTGCCATTCCCGCGGTGTTTACAGCTGTAGAAGACGACAATCATGTCTATGTTGATGGCGGGGTACTCAATCCATTGCCTATAAATCATGTCACCAAGAAAGAGAACCTAATCATAGCGGTTAATCTGGAATCTAAACCGGATAAACAATATTCTGTTATCAAAAAACTGGATACAAGGACTTCGAATTCGTTGGATATACTCCAAGCGTCATACTATGTGATGCGCAGGAAAATGAGCCGTATGATTGTTGATTTGTACCGGCCCGATGTGGTGGTAGACATTCCCTATAATATCTGTAACCTTTGGGATTATCACCGCTCTGAATTTTTGGTCCAGAAGGGGCGGGAATATATTGACAAAGCATTAAAAAACAAAGCCAAAGCAAAGTAGTTTAGGACGATCAAGGGACTACTTTGCTTTGGCTGTACATGGTTTCTCTGGCATTGAAACATACTGAAACTGATATTTTTATTCTAAGCGAACCATGTGAAGTATTTATTAAAACAAATTGGGGTAATCGCTAATAATGCCATCAACTTTCACGGCTTTTAGTTGCTCGATTTCTTCTTTCGTATTGACTGTCCAAGGAATGACCTTGATACCAGCTTTGTGACACTGCTTGACATAATCGCTTGTTACTATTTTATAATGCGGACTTATAATAAAAGGCGTGAAACCCAAAGCTGCAATTGTTTGCTCAACACTTTTTGTATGGTTTGCATCAATAAGATAAGAAACTTTGATTTGAGGATATGCTTTGTGCAGATAGTTAATGGCTCTGCTATCAAACGATTGAATAACGGTTCGCGCAGCAATTTTTTTATCGGTGATTACTTGTACCATAAGATCCACAAATTCTTCAACCCTTGGATGGAAAATACCATCTTTATCTTCCTTACTTTTCACTTCGATATTGTAAAACATCGGCGCTTTCCTTTTTAGATTTGCGTAGGCTTCAGTACTATCAATAAGGTCTGCTAGTTTTGCTATACGTGTAACCTGTTTTTTTTGTTCAGGAAACTCTTTGTAAAATTTCGATCCGATATCGTACTTAACCAGATCTTTATAAAGCATATCGTAAATTCTCAACGGTTTGTCCTTGTCAGAAATTTCGGTGCCATTGGGTTTCAATACAAACTTCGGGTTAAGGTAATCGTCGTGAAAGACAACAACCTTACGGTCTTTGGTAATATGACAATCCATTTCCAGTGTGGTCACCTTTGCAAAATCTATTGCATTTTTCATGGCAGCGATAGACTCTTCAGGGTATAGGCCGCGGCCACCACGATGCGCTTCCAGGCTAAGTTTAGGGAAATTGTCTGAAGTTGATTTTGCTGAATCTTTCATAACTGAACAAGATGCAAATGGTAATAACGTGCCCCAAAAGGTAATTCTGAGAAGACTTCTTTTCATTATTAAAATATTTAAACAAAATAGCGGAGTTGTTAATATTGCCCTTTTGAATAAGCGAATATACATATATATTTTGCTTTTACGTATTTTAACTGTTTCGAATACTTGATTTTGCAACTTTATGAAGGTGAATTCGAAACCGAATAAAGTTAAATGAATTTGTTTTGGTCTGAAATTGAGGGGCACAAAGTAGTTCGATAGGCAAATTACCTTGATCTGACAGCGTTTCTATGCCAACCATGAGCTCGTTACCTGCTTCTTTATTGTAGGATAAATTTCTTAATTGTCGACATGAAATCTATTTTTTTTGTCTTTTTTGTAAGAAATTATTGTCATTCCTTTCAGAATTCCCTTTATTTGCACAAATCTCAAATTAGATGGCGAAAAATTTATTGATAGTTGAGTCTCCGGCGAAAGCGAAAACGATAGAAGGGTATTTAGGAAAGGATTTTTTGGTCAAGTCAAGTTATGGACATATTCGCGACTTGGTGAAAACCGATGATGCAATTGATACCGAAAAGAATTTTGAACAAAAGTATGAAGTTCCATCCGACAAGAAGGCGGTTGTAAGTGAACTGAAGAAATTGGCTAAAGCTGCAGAAACCGTTTGGTTAGCGTCCGATGAGGACCGCGAAGGAGAGGCTATTTCATGGCATTTATTTGAGACTTTGGGATTAAAAGATGAAAGCACAAAAAGAATTGTGTTTCATGAGATTACAAAGCCAGCTATTTTGAAGGCTATTGACAACCCGCGTAAAATAGATTATAACCTCGTAAATGCACAACAAGCGCGAAGGGTGTTAGATCGATTAGTCGGATTTGAATTGTCTCCGGTTCTATGGAAAAAGGTGAAACCTTCTTTATCTGCCGGACGCGTGCAGTCAGTTGCGGTTCGTCTGATTGTAGATCGTGAGCGTGAAATCAATAAATTTGAACCCGAAGCGGCTTTTAAGATCGTTGCTTTTTTTCATACGGGAAAAGTTAAGGATAGTTTTAAAGCCGAGCTTCCGCAGCGTTTTGCGACAGAGGCAGAGGCGACCAAATTTTTGGAGGATTGTAAAGCAGCGCTTTTTTCTGTAAAAAATCTCGAAACAAAACCTGCGAAGCGTTCACCAGCAGCGCCATTTACAACATCAACATTACAGCAGGAAGCAAGCCGGAAACTTGGATTTTCGGTTGCCCGCACCATGCAGGTGGCTCAAAGGCTGTATGAATCAGGACGAATTACCTATATGCGTACCGATTCTGTTAATTTGAGTGATACGGCGATTGAGGCTGCTGAAAAGGAAATCAAATCGGCTTATGGTAACCAGTACCATAAAGTCAGAAAATATAAAACAAAGACATCGGGTGCACAAGAGGCGCACGAAGCTATTCGTCCTACTTATTTCTCTGAACACACCATCGATGGCGATGCATCCGAAAAAAGATTATACGAGCTTATTTGGAAAAGAGCAATTGCTTCTCAAATGAGTGAAGCGGAGTTTGAACGTACATTGGCAAAAATCGACATATCAACTCGTACTGAAGATTTGAATGCTTCGGGAGAGGTGATGAAATTTGATGGATTCTTGAAAGTTTACATGGAATCCTTGGATGACGATCAAGACAGCGCGATGGACGAAGATAGTGACAATGCTATTCTTCCACCATTAGCTGTTGGTATGCCATTAACGTTGAAAAACATGTCGGCGACGGAGCGTTTTACACGACCGCCAGCACGTTATACGGAAGCTGCTTTGGTGAAAAAATTAGAGGAATTGGGAATTGGCCGTCCTTCAACCTACGCCCCTACAATTTCAACGATTCAAAACCGCGGGTATGTCATAAAGGAAGAGCGTGAAGGTAAATCGCGCGATTACCGTGTACTGACATTAAAGGATGCCGAATTAACAGCGGTAACAAAAACCGAAATAACCGGTGCCGAAAAAGGAAAAATGTTTCCAACAGATATCGGTGTTGTCGTGAATGACTTTTTGGTTGAACACTTCAACGGTATTGTGGATTTTCATTTTACGGCCAACGTAGAAAAAGAATTTGATGATATTGCGCATGGAATGACCGAATGGACAAAAATGCTGCATGATTTCTATGGGCCTTTTCATTCTGAGGTAGAAGATACTTTAGTCAATGCAGATCGTGCGAATAATGAGCGTGAGCTCGGTGTCGATCCGGTTTCCGGTAAGCCTGTTTCGGTTCGCATTGGTAAGTTCGGCCCATTGGTACAGATTGGTTCTCCTGACGATGAAGAGAAACCTCGTTTTGCTTCCTTGAGAAAGGGACAGATGATCGAAACCATTACTTTTGAGGATGCCATGGAATTGTTCAAATTACCGAAAAAAGTTGGTTTATTTGAAGATAAGGAAATGACGGTTGCTGTTGGGCGATTTGGACCTTATATCCGTCACAATTCGGCGTTTTACTCACTACCAAAAGGTGTTGACCCATTGGATGTGACAGAAGAAGAGGCGATACAGATTATCAAAGACAAACGTCAGAAAGATATCGAAAAAGTGATTCGGGTTTTTGATGAAAATCCGGATGCTCAGATTGAACAGGGACGCTGGGGACCATTTATTCGTTTTGGCAAGCAGAATCTGAAGATTCCTAAGGGAACGGAAATTGAAAAAATTACCTATGAAGATGTGTTAAAATGGGCTGAGGCGGATGCGCCAAAAGGAAAAGCAACTAAAACAAAAACAACAGAAAAGAAAACTGTAGCAAAAAAGACTACCGCTAAGAAGGCTCCAGCTAAAAAAACTACAAAGTCTAAATAAGCATGAAAGCAGATTTGCCTGAAAATATAGTCAAAGACATTATGATCGCCGTCGTTTTGGAAGGTGAGACGGTGGAGACAAAAAATTGGACTGTCTATGTTATCAACGACAAGAACATTGCTATTCAGAACGTGCTGATTAGCTCAAAAGGTTATGGCGAAAAGGATGGCCGACAAGTAACAACAACGACGCTGCGTCATTTTATTGGAAATATAGAAGCTAAATCTTTCGATCGTGTTGAAGCGATTGATGAACAGGTATTCGGGCTTACAAATGAATATTGGTTGAGTTTTTATATTGATAACATTATTTACGATAAAAAATATATCTTTTTACCTGAAAGCATTGTGGATGGTAACCTGACTAAGGTTCCTTTGGTCAATCGTCCAGGTGTAATCATAGGAGGAAACGAATAATGAGTGGACGTCACAATTTTATTATTGCCATAGATGGCTTTTCCTCCTGCGGTAAGAGTACACTGGCAAAAGCTTTGGCAAAAAAACTGAAGTTTGCCTTTATTGATAGCGGAGCCATGTATAGGGCCGTCACACTCTATTTTATCCGGCATAAAATAGCGCTGGATGATCAAGAAGCGATCGAAAGCGCACTAAAAGATATCCATATTGATTTTATCCCAAATGCAATAAAGACGGAGATCCATCTAAATGATGAGGATATTTCGGAAGAGATCCGTCAGATGTATATTTCTGATAAAGTTAGTGATGTGAGTGCAATTAAAGCTGTCCGGGTTGCCATGGTCGCCCAGCAGCAAAAATTGGGTAGCAGACGAAATATTATTATGGATGGCCGTGATATCGGTACTACTGTTTTTCCAGATGCTGATCTGAAGATTTTTATGACGGCCGATCCTAAAGTACGTGCTGCGCGACGTTATCTGGAGTTGACGGAAAAAGGGGAGGATGTGACGTTGGAAGAAGTCGTGGAAAATCTTGCAACACGTGACCGTATCGACAGTACCCGTGCGGAAAGTCCATTACGACAAGCGGAAGACGCGATTGTTTTGGATAATTCTAATCTGACACCAGAACAACAGCTCCATTTTGTTGAAGAAGAGTATTTGAAAGCTAAGGCTGCAAAAGTCCAATTATAAAACACAAAGAAGGCCGATTATTTAGTCGGCCTTCTTTGTGTTTGGAATATCATTATTTTATACTGTTAATTTGTTGTTGTTCCAATAATTTTCCAACATTGTTCTTTTCCCCAAACTCTGCTGTCTCATCTTGAAAAGATTCCAGAAGAGCTTTAATAGCATCTGAATTATCTGCTGTACGTTGATAGATATCGGGAATTGTTTTTTCGATATTTTTATCGCCGAGTTCAATGTTATCAACTTCGATTTTACCTATTTTTTCCAAAACAGCTTGCTGGCTATTTCTGACATCTTCTAATTCTCTTGCTATCTTTTCCATCAATTGGAATTTCTTCAATTTATCCATATGAAATCGCTTTTGTTACTATAATAAGAACAAGATGCTTCAAAACTTTGTTTTGTTTTTTTTAAAAAAGAAATAGAATTGGGGTTTATGGGAAGGAACCATGAAAAAAGAAAAAGAGGCTGTCTCAAAATGGA
>NZ_DJTD01000009.1:0-8351 GCF_002440385.1 Sphingobacterium sp. UBA6317
AAAACATTTAAATTTATCATGGGGTGTGTTATAATTTTGTGATTTAAATATAGCGATCTCGCTATATCAAAACACCGCCATTTTTTAAACGTTTAGGACGCAAGTGATGATAATTGAAAAGAACCTTTATACGAACTTGAGTATTGACGAAATAGCCTTTCTGTGCAATATGAGTGCCTCTACTTTTAAGAGAAAATTTATAAGTATATACCAGAAATCTCCGGGGAAATGGTTTCAGCAAAAACGGCTTAACAAGGCCAAAGAATTGTTACATAATAACCAAGTCACACCTTCCGAAATTTTTATGGACTTTGGCTATGGCAGCTTGTCAAATTTTAGTGCAGCCTTTAAAAATGAATTTGGATATAGCCCCAACCACATCCACTCAAATTGACCTCTTTTCATAACTTATTGAACTAAACTAATAAACGAAGCAGCGCTGGTTTTTTCTAATTTTGTTTCATTAAAGAATTTTTTAACTAAAAAATAAAAACAATGAAAAAATTAGGATTGTTAGTTCGGTTGGAAGCAAAGGCCGGCCAAGAAAAAAACGTTGAAGATTTTATTAAAGGAGCATTACCGCTTGCTCTTGAAGAAGCCGGTACTGTTACGTGGTATGCATTCCGTATTGATGCTTCTACCTTCGGTATTTACGATACTTTTTCAAACGAAGAAGGCAGAGAGGCACACCTTGGCGGTAAGATCGCAAAAGCATTAATGGAAAATGCACCAGACCTATTGGCAACACCTCCGTCTATTGAAAAATTGGACATTTTAGCTGCCAAATAGCCTAAGATAATACCATATATATTTAAGGGAGGATTTTGCAAAAACTCAGCAAAATCCTCCCTTAATTGTTAAAAAAAAAATCTTCTCTTCCTCATTTTTTTAGATATCTAAAAAATCAACCCAAAAAAGCTTACGTCCTTTGCATTATCAAATTTTAAAGAGATGCAAAAGGTAAAAGAAACCACGGATAAACACCTTGTCCTCGTTGCCGACAGCGATGGGATCAATACCGTTTTCCTGATGCTGGTGGAGCGGCTCAAAGATGACCGTTTGTATGGGGAGCATTTAACGCTGCTCTATGTTTCCGACAATTATGGGTTTGTCTTCAAAGAATAACTGGATATCCTGACCAAACGTTTTCCAACTCGTTTTTTGACCTGCTACGAAAGTTCCCACCGACAGGAAACACTGGAAGCTATTATCAATATCAACACCAAAAAACAAATGGAATTCCATCTTGATCTGGCAGAGGAAGAAAGATAGAGTATATGTTCCGAACTCCACTTTATCGGCATTGACAACCGCAACATTCATATCATTACCATCAATTATATCAAAATCATTAAAAAAATAAAAATGAAAGCAAGATAAAGCAAGATTAGGTTATATCTCCTTGATCGTAGGTTCTATACTGACATTATGTTCATGTAAGAACACAGAAGGAGACACAAAAGAGGAAACGAGACCCTTTTCGGTAGTTGCCCAGAAAATAGAGGAAAATTCATATGCCTCCAATATCTCTGTAAGCGGTAACATCGAAGGAAACAAGACGGTACGACTGGGCTTTATGGTTGCCGGGAAGATTGACGGGATCAACGTGAACGAAGGACAGAACGTCGGACAGGGACAACTCATCGCACCACTCGATCCTTCCAACTACAGCATTGCCAAAGAGATTACCGATGTACAAGTGAACCAGGCAAGCGATGAGTACACTAGGCTTAAACTCATGCACGACCGAAACAGCCTTAGCGAAAGCGATTTTAAAAAAATCGACTTTACCCTGCAAGGTGCCAAAGCACAACAAAAATTACTGGGAAAAAACCTTGCCGATACCCATCTATATTCTCCAATCAGCGGAATATTATTACGCAAATTGGCAGAGCGTGGGGAAATTGTTTCAACCGGAACGCCTGTATTGGTTGTATCCGATATCAACAGGGTAAAAGTAAATGCCTATATACCCGAAAACCAGCTCAGCCAGATCCGTATCGGGCAGGAAGCTCAGGTTCTGGTGGGTGCACTGGGTAAAACCTTTACCGGAAAGGTTACGTAGGTTGGCGGTTCTGCCGATGGCTCGATAAACTCTTTTGGTTTCAGGATCAAAAAACTGATACATTTTAAAAAAATTAAAAGGTAATGTGATCAATAAATCTTTCCCCGTATAATTTTTATAAAATTTACTGCAACGTTCTATTGATTTTATGACTTGTTGCCTGATGTCATCCTCTTCAATGTTTGAAACAACAATATTTGAAATCTGATTACGCCGGTCAAGTATAAACGCGGCCTTCATAAAGTAATTTTTGGATGTTTTCTTTTTCAATAGTGGTGCCCCATTCGTGATAAAAGAATTGGGATCTATGGTTCCATTATCGAATACTAATTTGGAAAGCGTATTTGCAATATATAATTCTCTACCCCCACTAAGTATGCGTTCTTCTTCAAATTCAGGATATTTGTTAACAAAATCGTCTCTCTTTAAAAAATAGAGTTTGATTTCAGTACCCTTCTCAATAACTGTCAAATAGCCATCGCTGAATGTATAATTTAGCTTCATATGACCCAGGTCGATCTCGTTATCGCCAATGTATTTCGCGTCAAATGTAAAAGCTGATATCTTCATCTTATTCCGACTTATTTCATAGATAACCTCATTGGAAAAATAGGGATTATCTAGAGGAACAAGCGAATTTTGTTCAGTCAGCGCAAAGTCTAAAACCCATTGACCTAACAATTTATCGCTTTGTGAAAACGATGGATAAACGAATAGCAGTGAGACTAAAAAAATAAATAGGATCTTCATGTAAATTAAAATGTTATATGGCCTATGGCGTAATAAATTTACATATTGATATCGAAACAGACAACAATAAAATTGACGATCTGTACTAACGTTATGAATATTATTTAATCACATTATTCTAGCTAATTTTTACAAAAGAAGAAACCAATATTGCGTTAAGTTGATAAAGGAAGATTTAATGGGTAACTTTTATTAAATTTAAAATATTATTGTCATCGGATACGCCAATGCAAATTTCCGAACATTATCCATACCAAATGAACAAAATAGTAAACGTTGTTAAAGGAGATATCACTAAGGTCGAAGTAGATGCAATCGTAAACGCTGCAAACAGCTCCTTACTTGGTGGTGGCGGTGTAGATGGTGCCATTCACCGAGCGGGTGGTTCAGCTATTCTGGAAGAATGCCGAATGATAGTAGCTAGACAAGGGGGCTGCAAAACGGGTGAAGCAGTTATCACCACCGCTGGCAATCTACAGGCTAAATATGTCATCCACACCGTCGGTCCTGTTTGGAACGGCGGCCAAAAGAATGAAAAGAACCTCCTGGCAAATTGTTACTTCAACTCTCTTCGACTGGCTGCGGATAATAACTGTACAACAATTGCTTTTCCGAATATCAGCACAGGTATATACAGATTCCCGAAGGAATTGGCTGCCCAAATATCGATTAACGCGATAAATCAGTTTCTTGCATCAAATACGACAATCAAACTAATTACAATAGTTTGTTTTGATGATGAAAATTTTCAGCTATTCAAACAATTACTTTGACGATAGGACTATGCTTTTACCATTAAAATGCCTCCCTTCCCATGACTAACCGTATCGGCCAAATACCCATTACAGATTCCGAGTAGAGCAAGATGGTAAAGCGGAGAGCAGGACTCTTATAATTGGTATTCTAGGAGACCAGCAATTGATTGCATTGCTAATTGTACCGAATATTTGTATATTAGGTTAAATACAAATATTACAATTATGTCATCCAAGATTTTCCTGCAATCTTTACAAAGTAAATTAAAAGGCGGTAACGCCCGTTCTATTCATTTAAATGCATTGCCAGGAAGGTTGGCCACACGGTTAGACCTGCAGCAGCTCGACCTCATTGAGGATGGTCTCGCCAAATTTTTTTTGGACACCTTGTTGACCAAAGCAAACTTTGAGTTTAAGATTTCATTTGATAAGATAGACCTCAATGAAAAAGACGCGGAGACTCAAAAGAAACTGACAGTCATTTCTAAACGACTGAACTCCATCATCATAGAAAATGAGGATTATTTTAAAGAACATGGGATGAAGACCCTCGGATTCGGCTATCCTATTCTTATAAAAAGATCTTCAAAAGACCCTTCTAAGATCATAAAGGCTCCATTATTCATTTGGCAACTAGAGGCCGTTAAATCTAAAAACAAAGTCAATGAATGGTCTTTTTTGCGCAATAAAGTGGTTCAAGCGAATGGAAAAATAGCGGATTCAGATATTCACCCGATCAGTATCAATGAAGTCCTCCTTTCTTTTATAAAAAGTGAAGATGACATCACACTGCCCAGTCTGACCAATGAAGCCTTAGATGACGCACTGATTGATAGCAACGAATTAGTGAACGCTTGTGCTGAAGCACTGGAAGCACTCAATTCGAATAGTAAAGAGCAGATACTCGAGGTGCTAAGCAAAAACTTTGAAACAGCTATCAATGTATTACCCGAAGCATCCCAGATAGATGCCATCGCCAATAACAAAGCTTACATTCATTTTGGTGGTATTTTTGGTTTGTTCAGAGCGCAAAAAGAAAGTATTATTACCGATATTTCCCGCTTATTGGATCGCTTCGATGCCTTTGAATTTGATGAGCTTAAAGTGGAAAATCTATTGACAACACCATTCAGCGCCGTAGATACAGACCCCAGCCAACAGGCCATAATAAGTGCTCTGGGAAATGAACCGAATCAAATAATACAAGGCCCTCCGGGGACCGGAAAAAGTCAATCATTAACTGCATTGATCACAAATGCACTTGCCAATGGACTGAAATGTCTTGTTGTCTGCGAAAAGAAAACAGCGCTTGATGTAATTAAAGCAAATATCGAACGTACGAATCCTCAGATCGGCGCTCTGGTAGGTGTAATTGATGACGTAAACGATGCGCGTGAAGCAATCGTTGATTCCGTCAGAGATCGTCAGATCGGAGTTCCGTTTCACATCTCAGGAAGGCAAGCCCAAAACCAATATGATGCGATAAAATCAAAACTCAAAGAATCAGCTGAACTTATCAATGCACAGCATGCTGCCTTAGCTCAAACGGTCTACGGCGATAAGAGTTGGCCGCAGATCGTCGGAAGGTATTTGACTTTATTAAAACACTTTAATCAAGTACCGCTCAAGAATATTATACCGAAAGAGGATTTTAATTTTGCTCAGGATCACACAGAACTGGAAAGGACACTTGTTATTTTAAAGCATAGCCATAATCTATTTAAGCAATCGCATCAGGTCCATGCCATATTTAGACCATTGGCAGACGATCTATTTATAGATCAACAGGTAGGGCCATCACGTATAAGAATTGAGGATTTTATTGCATACGCCCATAAACAGCTACCAGGTATTGAACAGCTTATTGCTGAACTTCAAGTGAGTGGGAAGCGGTGGGCTGATGATTTTTTGAGTGGCATCCCCGCAATAATGCAGCAGGATTTCAGGTCCTATATGGCATTTTGTATTGGAGATTCAGTGAAAGAAGAGGAATTACCATCCTCTTTTCCTCAGGAGCAGCGGATCAACGAAATTGTCTTAGCATTACAAACAGTTCGGATTAAAGCGCAACAATTTTTCAAGCAATATGAGGATGCTTTGCGACAACATTATAGCAGCTATCATTCATCGCTAAGCAATGCAATATCAACTTATCTTGCTTACGCTGAAACAAGCATTGCTCAATATGGCAATAACTTATTAAATAATAGTAGTGGTGCAAAATTTAAAACAAGCATATTAAGTATATTCTCGGGAAAGCATAAACAAATAAAACAAGCGAGGATCGAATTAAAGAATCGCATCGCGCAGGTAAGAGCAGCCCATGTTCAGAAAAATTATATTGAACATCAATATAACGATCATTTGGAAACAACTGATTTATCTATTTATCTAAACAATATCGAGGAACTCCGACAAAAGACAGCTACTTGGAAAGAGCAATACCCGCATACGATCAGTAACTATTTGTCTAATATTAATGATCATCATTTTCATACTGAACTGAGTGAACTAAAAGCGCAAATAGCTCCCCTACTTCAAAAACTGGATAGCATCGAGCAAATGCTAATCGCTGATTATAATATCGTTCCAACGACTCCTGTTACTGATATCAATGGGCTGATTGAGGCAGTACCCTATCTAACTGAAAGACTAACTTTTCAATTAAGGCATTTTAATAATTTTCGTGACTATTACGCGGAACGCGCTGATGCCTATCGGAGTCTACAAAACTCGTTTGACGATATTGAAAGTAACCAGTTAACAGGAAATATAACAAATGGGATATTTTTGCCGTATACAAGTCTTCAGGCGGCACAGGAACTATGTGATAAGATTAAGCATACCATCAAAACGTTCAGTGACCATATGAGTGATTTCCGTATCTATCATGAGTGGAAATCATTTTTTCTTTCAGTGGACGAAGCGCAACAAAGGCTTATTACCAGAATCAGCATCCATCTTAAAGATCATTGGGCGGAAGCATTTGAATGCTGGTATCTGTATTGGGTACTCACGACAAATGAGCCACAGGAATTGCCAAAAAGTGATTACCAATTACAACAATATCAGCAGCAAAAACAAGAGTTTAACCATGCACAGCTGAATAGTATTATTGCCTTATGGACGGAAAGGCAAGCTGACGCCGTCGGACATTTTAAAGCCAGAGGACAAAACATCAATAGTTTGTTTAACAAAAAGGGATCGAAGGGAATGCGCCGCAATTCACTCCGCACTATTGTGAACAGAGAATTTGAACTATTTACAGATTTTTTCCCGGTATTGTTGGTCAATCCATCTGTCTGCAGTTCTATCCTACCACTGGAGGAAGGAATTTTTGATGTGGTCATATTTGATGAGGCAAGCCAGTTGCGTATCGAAGATACGTACGCGGCCCTGATACGCGGAAAAGCTAAAATCGTTTCCGGCGATAAGCACCAGATGGCTCCGTCCTCTTATTTCGAAGGAAGTGGAGCGCTACTTGACCCGATTGATGATGAGATAGAAGATTCGGAGGATGAATTTTCAGATCGGACTGCGCTACAAGCGGCTCAGCTTAATCTTGCGGATAGCGAATCGTTACTAGCTTATGCTGTAGACAAGGGTTTTGTGGAGTCTTATTTAAAAGTCCATTATCGCTCGAAACACCCTTATCTTATCGACTTCTCCAATCATGCGTTCTACGGAAATAGGTTGATGCCTGTCCCAGCGAAAGAGCATTACACGCCTATCGAATACTTACAGATTGATGGATTATATGAGGGACAAGTAAATAAGCAAGAGGCATTGAAAGTGGTCGAATTGTTACAACAGATCATGAAGGATGCAAAAGATAGTATTCCAAGTGTGGGTGTTGCTACATTCAATATCTACCAACGTAACTTGATCCTGGAGGAACTGAGTGCAGTTCGTCAGAACGATTCTGTATTCGATAGTTTAATGGCGCAGGCAGGGGATTCATTTTTTGTTAAAAACCTCGAAAACATTCAGGGCGACGAACGAGATATTATCATTCTCTCAACGACATTTGGACGGAAAGCTGACGGTTCGTTTAGTCAAAACTTTGGTCCGATTATACAGGGCAAAGGACATCGCATGTTGAATGTAATCATTACTCGAGCACGGTCAAAGGTATATGTATGTACCTCTTTCCCGCAGGAGTATGTTGGTCAGTACCCAAATCTTATCCAACAGAAGGGCAATAAAGGCCGTGGAATTCTGTACGCTTACTTTACCTATGCGAAAGCGGTAAGTGAGGGGAATGACGAATTGCGAAGGGGCATTCTACAGCTGTTGAGTCAGTATTGTACAGATAAACTGTATGAACCTGCGGAATTTAGCTTGGGGTCTGAGTCTCCATTTGAAGATGAAGTATTCGAACAACTTGCACAGCATATCGGTGCAGACCGTTTAGAACAGCAGCATTCCGTAGGCGGTTTTAGGATTGATATCGTTGTAAAATCAAAAATAAGCCACAAACCACTCATCGCAATAGAGTGTGATGGTGCGAAATACCATAACAGTCCTGAAGCTTACGCTTGGGACAGCTTCCGCCAGGAGCAACTTGAAAGACATGGATTTATATTCCATAGGATATGGTCCATTAAATGGTGGGATGATGCCAATGGAGAATTGAAGCGACTACTTGATTTTATCCGTCAACAGGATGAAGAAGAAGCAAATTTAGGTAAACATGTGCATGTGGCAACGAGTATCAATATAAGTGATAATTAGCGATGAATGGATGATCTAACTATTTAATCACATGTGTCCTAAATAAA
>NZ_DJTD01000056.1:0-3630 GCF_002440385.1 Sphingobacterium sp. UBA6317
CAATTTACTCCGGAATATGCACCTGGAGCAAAAGCAACAAAAGCAAACGTTAACCTTTCCACAGCAGACTTGGCACTTGATCACTATGTTGCGGTCACTACGGAGGGCGAATCAGCAGGAGTAGAGCAGTTGTTCGCAGCTGATTTCAATCAAAAGATCCAAGCTACCAATGCGCAGTCTAATAGCCGTAGTTCTGTAGTCAAACTATTGAAAAAGCAAAAAGGCGAAAAGCTGAACTGTACAGTAAGCACTGATATCATCGAGGAATCGGCAGACTATATGGTTGCTAAAGTGACTTTGAAATTTGAAAACTTCACCAAAACAGACTTAGTTACCTTGGAGCGTGTGGGCAATGACTGGAAAGTATCCAAATCGATCAATTCTTATAAATAGGAGCCATCCCTTACAAATATATATGTTGTGAAGCCATGTCGTGAGATGTGGCTTTTTTACGTCAAAAGGGCCTGATTCTCATCAGACCCTTTCTCTTAGCGTTTATTTGTACAGTAATTTTTATGTTTCCTATCGTTTCCTCTTTTTTGTTTCGTCATCCAATGTTTTTAAAGACTATTGGATTTTCACTGTACGACGCTAATTTTTATGTTGAACCTTTCTTTCAAAAGGTAGCTTGTAGCCGTTGTATTGTAAGAACAATAGTCATTTCTAAATAGTTTTATTGGAGTAAATTCAAAGTTTAAAAAAAATGAATAAATTAGATTTGAAAAGTTTTGATGCTCAAGACTTGAGTGTTAATGATGTGTCGACAATCGAGGGTGAAAGATTTTTTGGCGACTTTTATTTTAAAGTAAAGTTGCAGATCTTATTGTAGACTCTATTGGATATAGTATGATAATCCTGAGCCAGGCTGGAATTCCACATCTTTTGGTCACTACGGAGGAGCTAGACCCTAGTATTTGATAAGGAGACGCCGTTCTCCTTATGAAAAAAATATTATAGATGCCGAAATATATAAATCGATTATTGAAGTTACCTGTAACTTATTTATATGTTGTGATGATAATTGCTTATGTGATTATTGATGTTTTGTGTAATTTAGTTCTCATTGACGTGCTCAAGTTAGCGTCTGTGTCAAACGAAGTGGTTCGTGGCCAAGGGATCCTAAAAATCTTCCTATATGCAATAATTTTAGGTCCTTTTTTTGAGACATTATTATTCCAATTTATTCCTATAAAACTCCTGTCTACATATACTTTTTTTAAACAAAGGAAATTATTGATGGCTTTAATTTCTGCCCTTATTTTTGCTTTGACTCATATGTATAGTTTATATTATTTTATTTTAAGTTTCCTTATGGGGACAGTTTTTGTTTTTTTCTTTTTCATCATGGAGTTTAAGAAGAAAGGGACTGGTCTTTGGCATACTATATTTTTACATGCTATTATTAATTTAATGGTATTCTTAAATAAGTATTTTATATAATTTTTCAGGCTTTCAATCTTGTGCTTTATCCTTCTGTAGTGGTTCGAGCATTTAATAAAGACTTTAATATCATTAAAAATATACAATTCAAAGCATCAGACAGTACATTGATTTTCATAAGATTGATTCCATGATCTTTTGAATTGGCAACTTTTTCCTATAAATATTTCATCTTATTACTTAAATCTAAACATTTATGTCCCAGTTTTAAGCTGTTGGATTTTTTTGGACACTTACAGTAGAAGTTATAACGAACCCTTAAATATATTTCTTTTTCTTGGTCTTCGATATTTCTTCTATATGATAAAGTTGTGTTGCAAAAAACACCCATAAAAAAGGAAACAGAAACATTAGTATAATACTCAAAAAAGATATTCTCTCTTTTGATTTAGCTATTTGAACGACCGCTACTATGTAACTGATAAACCACAATAAAGCAAGTATTATTAAGAAATATTTCATTTTTTAAAGTTTTATTAATAAAAATAATCAAAAATTTAATTATATGCAAGTATAGGCAGCATTGGAAAGCAGGTAATTGGAGAAAAGAGTTAACGGTTTTTGGCATGAACGCTATATCACTTTTTTTATATAAGTTGTAATGTTTTTGTCTTTTTGGAGACTAACAAGTAAAGCAATAACAAATAAGACATCCTCGTAGGATATGAGTATCGAAAAAGACTTTATTACTTTAGCGACTTCTAATCAGGCTATCATACACCGCATCTGCTGTATGTACCTAGACAATAAAGCCGATAGGGAAGATTTATTTCAAGAAATCGTATTACAGGCATGGAAATCATTCAAAAGCTTCAGGGGGGATGCCAAGTTTCAGACATGGCTATATCGAGTCGGATTGAATACGGCGATCACATATATCAAACGAGGCAATAGGTATACGCTGTTAATTCTCACTAAAATACCCCCATATATTCTCACTAAAATGCCCCCACCTTAAGTTTTTAATTAAGGTTTAACTTGTCGGAGTATTAAAGTCCGACATTATGTATAAAGTGGCAATGTATAATACGATAAAAACACTGCTGTCCCACGGGAAATCCATACGGGAGATAGCCTCAGAACTTGGGATGTGCCGCAAGACCGTTTCCCGGATACAGAAAGCCCTTGAGCGTGGCTTAGAGGAACCTTTGCCCCAGGTAAGACCAAAGCTGCTGGATGATTATCTCGATGACATTCAGGTATATAAGGAAATGGGGCTGAGCGCGATACTTATCCACCAGCGCCTGCATGAGCAGCACGGTTTAGATGTATCTTACCCCAGTGTTGCCAGAAGTATCGAGCGATTAAAGAAGCAGGAGGTTTTTGTGCCGCTGCACAGCGATCCGGGAGAAGAAGCACAGGTAGATTTCGGATATATGGGTACTTTCCGCAGGAATGGCCGCCCTGTTAAAGTATGGGTGTTTTCCATGGTTCTCTCCCATAGCCGCTACAGCTTTTATAAACTGGTGACCAGCCAGCGGGTGGACGAATTTCTGGACTGCCATATCAAAGCTTTCGAGTATTTTGGGGGTGTTCCGCGTACTGTCAAACTTGACAACCTGAAATCTGGGGTGATCACTCCGGATCTTTACGAACCGGAGCTCCAGCGCAGGTATGCTGAATTTCTTTCCTACTACAGCTGTGCAGGAATTGCGTGCAGGCCACGCCGTCCACAGGATAAGGGCAAAGTTGAATCATCTATCAAATATGTAAAAAACAATTTTTTAAAGGGCTTCGATGGCAATAGCTATGAAGATCTGCTGTGCGGTCTTAAGGTCTGGAACGAAGAGACATGCAATAAGCGCGTACACGGAACCACGCGCCGTATCCCGCTTGCCGTATTTGAGCAGTATGAAAAGCATGCACTGCTTGCATTGCCCCCGGTGCGATATGAGATCCTGGAGGTCGGATCCAGAAAAGTCACCCGGCTGGCACACGTGAGCTACCGCCATAATTACTATTCGGTGCCCGCTGCCTATGCGGGCAGGACCGTCAGGCTCGAAAGCAACGGTACCTGCCTAAAAATATTTGACGGCAGCACACGCATAGCACTCCATCAGGTAAGCGCACAGATGGGCATGTACGTTTCTCTGGAGGAACACCGTCCGGATTATAAAAAGAATATCAGCAGAGAAGAATATAAGCGGCTGATGGGAAGTATCGGACCTTCTGGAGTTGCTACCTTTGAGT
>NZ_DJTD01000057.1:0-3926 GCF_002440385.1 Sphingobacterium sp. UBA6317
TCTGGAGTTGCTACCTTTGAGTGGAGACAGATTTGAAAAATAGATTTAAATTTGTTAACAGATGAAAAGAGTATTTGACGATTCCTTTAAGAAAATGGCAGTAGAGCTTTCTTACAGCAAAGGGTCGGTATTAGAAGCAGCAAAAGAACAGGACATGGATGCCAGTAGATTAAGTAAATGGCGCATGGATCCCAGATATAATGGTGGTACCGTATTGCCTAAAAACGACAAATTGAGTCCTGAAGAGCAAGAAATCAGGGAACTAAAGAGGAGATTACGGGATGCAGAATTAGAGAACGCTATCTTAAAAAAGGCGGTGGCCATCTTTTCCAAGGGAGACTGAGAAAATACGAGTTCATACGTGAACATATAAACACCTTTCCAGTTGAAAAGATGTGCAATACAATTAAAGTTAGCAGCAGCGAATTTTATAAGTGGCTTATCAGGCCACAAAGTAACAGAGAAAAAAAGACAGCAGAATTATCTGCTCTGATACAACAGGAATATGAGAACAGCCGTCAGATATACGGAAGCCCCCGCATTACCCATGAACTGAAGAAAAAGAACAAGCTGGTATCCAGATCATATGTAGCTCGCTTAATGAAGAAATTGAATTTAAGAAGTAAAAAATACGAAGGAAATATAAGGTGACCACCGATTCCAGCCATAGTTATGCTATAGCTGAAAATCTCCTCGGTAGAGATTTTTCAGCGGGTGCATTATCCCAAAAATGGGTTGGTGATATTACCTATATAAAGACTGCTTCCGGGTGGACTTACCTTACTACGGTTATTGATCTGGCCGATCGGAAAGTTGTCGGATGGTCATTTAGTAATGACATGACTGCGGGGAATACCACTGTTAAGGCACTGGCAATGGCTATAAAAAACAGAGGGATAAAACCGGGACTGATATTTCATTCCGACAGGGGGATTCAATATGCATGTGATGAGTTTAAGCTTATGCTAAATAAAAACGGTATAAAACAGAGCATGAGCCGTAAAGGTAACTGCTGGGATAACGCTGTAGCTGAAAGCTTTTTCAAAACACTGAAAACAGAATGCATATACCAGCATAAATTTCCTAATAGGGAGCTTGCAAAGCTAGAGGTCTTCAGGTACATTGAAGGATTTTACCACGCCAAAAGGATACATTCTGCAATTGGATATAGAACGCCAAATGAAATGGAAATGTTCTACCGATCAAAACAGAAATTAGCAGCATAAAAAGTCTCCACTTTTAAGTTGCAATTCCACAACAGAACTAACACAATAAAATAAAGACATTATGAAAACTTTAGTAAAAACATTCACAGCAGCAGCTTTAATCGCAGTATCAACTTTCGCTATGGCAGCTGAAGGACCTGGAGCAAAAGCAACAAAAACTAACATTAACCTTTCTACAGCAGATTTCGCTTTAGAGCACTATGTTGCGGTAACTACGGAGGGAGAATCAGCAGGAGTAGAGCAGTTATTCGCAGAAGATTTCAACCAAAAGCTCCAAGCTGCCAGTGCGCAGTCTAACAGCCGTAGCGAAGTGGTTAAATCCTTGAAAAAACAAAAAGGCGAAAAGTTAAACTGCACAGTGAGCACCGATATTATCGAGGAATCGGCAGACTATATGGTGGCTAAAGTAACGTTGAAATTTGAAAACTTCACCAAAACAGATTTAGTTACCTTGGAGCGTGTGGCCAATGATTGGAACGTATCCAAATCGATCAATTCTTATAAATAAGAGCCATCTCAAATAAATATATATGTTGTAGAGCCACATCGAGAGATGTGGCTTTTTCCTTTCATTCCTAAACAACATTTCGGATATTTGGACAAAGGCCAGTTTTTAGTTAAAGGATTTTATCATGTCGGATATTCAGCAGTTAATAGGACAGATCAGAGCATTCAGAGATGCGAGAGATTGGGAACAGTTTCACAATTCTAAGGATCTCGCAGTTGCGTTGAGCATTGAAGCGTCTGAGCTTCTGGAGCTTTTTCTGTGGAAAGGAAATGAAGATGCCAATCCTGACAAGTTGAAATATGAGCTTGCCGATGTACTAATGTATGCGCTATTACTTGCCGATAAGCACGGACTTGATGTTAAGGAGATCGTGGAGGACAAGATGAAACTCAACAATGAAAAATATCCTGTAGAAAAAGCCAAGGGAACTGCTAAAAAGTATAATGAACTGTAATTAATAACGCATGTCAGAATTGGATATTAAAGAAGTTCATATTGTTCCCGTCGGTAGCACAGAAGAGGTTAAGGATACAGATAGCAAACTAGATTTTTATAACAGCGCACTTGTTTATCTGCTCAACGATAAAAGGTCAATCTATATCGGTGAATCTATCGATATCAAGAACCGCTTTTCGAGCCATAATAGACACGACAGCAAGAAAGATCTATTAATCCGACATGCGATCTATTCGCATTTGTTCAACAAATCCGTTACCCTGCATCTAGAAGCATTCCTGATCAACCTTTTCTCAGCAGAAAAAGGTCTGAAACTGATCAACCTTGGCAATAACGGACACTACTATCACCAGAAGAAAGAATATGAGGTATTGTTTCCACAGATCTGGAAACAACTTGAAGAACTTAAAATAGCGCGTACGTCTACCAGTCTGCTATCATCGACAGCCTTCAATCACGTTTTTCTTCAATCTTGTTAAAAAATCTGAAACTTAAGTTCCGAAGAGAAAATACCAGGCTTGCTATTATATGTAACTTCCGTGACAAAATTTCCAGCTCCATCCCTAAACTATTTACAACAACCTCTCCGCGATCTCCGCCTCGCCAACCACTACACTGCCTTTCAGGTACATCATCCGCTCACCACTTTTATAATCCGTGATTATGTCAAAGTGACCATTACAGGTTCTCATGCGTGAAAGCAATGCTTTCCTACCTGCCCTAAAGCCTTTATGTTTAGTTACGTCAAATACATATTTAGAGCAGCTATGCCTAAATATACACTTACGTCTTCTTTCCGGTGGGATGATCAACCAATACAACCGGATCGCGGTCAATAGGAGAGACTTCATGGCCTTGAAAATACCACCATCTGTCTTGCCGTCGTATATCCAGGTTTATTATTAAAGCAACCATTTTCGGCATGTACATAAGTTGTGACGCTTTCTAGTCTCACATAGTTCCATCCTCCTGATGCACCCTGATTAATCAGGTTTTCTAATTGTTCTGCTACTTGATCCGATGTGCCTGTCCTTGGGTCTATCGATGCTACAAAAGGTACTACTTTGTATTCCATAATATCAGTATTTGATTGGGTTAATGATTTAATTAAAGCTATGTAATAAAATATTGAAAATCAATGTGTTTTGAGTTTTATTGCAATCCATTTTACAATATTGTCAATTTTAAGAATAAAAAATTACAGATTATTACGGCTTCCCGTAAAAGTTATGCCTGTGCACCAGGTGGCTAGCTACTGTATTAAAGAACATGTCAAGATGAGGAATGCTTTTGCATTTTATCTGACCTCTGGAGACTGGCTTTTACGAACCAAGATCAGTATTTTTAATACACTGAGTTTTGCCAATGAGCAGTTTTACGATCCTATCAAAGGCGCTTTGCAGTTTGATGTGTCCGATCTGGTGCTGATTAAGCCCAGCGGGCGAAATCAGGTCCGCTTGCAAAGGCTGAAAAACAAATTGGATAAGCAAGAGATCGATGGCATCAAAAGATCGATTTTGGCCATTGGCGATGCTCCGGTTGTCTTAGGTGACTGGCAACAATCGGTGTATTTTTTGTAGAGCGGAGGATCTCGGCGAGTCAATTCAGATAACATGATATCAATATGAGTTTTTTACATCCATTTCTCTAAAATCAGGAATAACGGTATTATGCTTGTTTTTCGAAAAGACTTACTTGTTTATATATTTCTTTATTATCGGCGAAAAACGCCGATA
>NZ_DJTD01000057.1:4055-37916 GCF_002440385.1 Sphingobacterium sp. UBA6317
TATCGGCGTTTTTCGCCGATAAATTTAAATAGTTTAAACATGAAGATGTATTCTCAGAGAAGGAAAGATGTGTTAAAATTAGTGCCGGAGGGAGCTTTGGTTACCAGATCTTGGCTACAGCAGAATGATCTCACAGGCCATGCGATCGATAATTTATTGAAGAGTCGACTATTGGAAACTGTGAAAAATGGAGTATATAAACGTGAAGGGGCAGAAGTGGAATGGGGGGATATTGTCTATTTCCTGCAGAAACAGCTAGATACAGATCTAACCATTGGAGGCCTATCGGCTTTAGAACTTCAGAAACTGACCCATTATCTCCCGATGTCTAATCAACGCTTGATTCATTTATATGGCCGGGATAATCTTCCCATATGGATAAATAACCTTACAACAGGGATCAAATTTCTTAAGCATAGTTCTGGCTATTTATTTGGTAATAGTTTTGAAGATGAAAGGCCGCTAGCATTACTTGAGTTTACTAGAGCTTTCAGTTGGAAAAATACAAAGGAAGGCTTACGTATATCCATTCCTGAAAGAGCTATTTTGGAAGTGATGAATCAAGTTCCCCAAAATATATCATTTGAACATGCGGATGAATTAATGCAAGGATTAAATACGCTTTCTCCTAGGACACTCCAAAGATTATTGGAACTGTGCACAAATATCAAAGTTCGCAGGCTTTTCTTTTACCTTGCCGAGCGTCAAAATCATACCTGGTTTACAAAACTTCAATCTGAGAAAATAGATTTTGGATCTGGTAATCGTGTGATCGTCACAGGTGGGAAACTAAATAAGAAATATAAAATAACTGTTCCTGATTTTTATGAGTAAGAAAGAAGAATATGCCGAGCAGGTCCGTTTTTTGATCCGATTGTTACCTATAATCGATAAAGAAGACTGTTTTGCACTTAAAGGCGGTACGGCTATTAATTTGTTTTATATAGAGATTTGCCAAGGCTTTCCGTAGACATCGATTTGTTGTATCTGCCAATGGAGGATCGCGACGCCTCTCTTGAAAATATCAGACCTGCATTAGCGAGAATAACAGATTCCATAAAGAAATCGATTGCAGGTGCCCAAGTTCAAAATACAACACTACAACAGGATAATTCTTTACGAATAATAGTTTCACTTAATGATGTTCGTGTTAAAATAGAACTATCTCCTGTTATACGTGGAAGCCTTTTCCCAGCTGTCAGAATGGAAGTGCGACCGCAGGTTGAAAAAGAATTTGGTTATGCTGAAATGCTAGTTGCATCACACCCAGATCTGTATGCTGGTAAACTTTGCGCTGCCCTAGATCGTCAACATCCCCGTGATTTGTTTGATGTAAAACAGTTATACGAAAATGAAGGATTAACGGAAGAATTACGAAAAACATTTCTTGTATTTTTAATAAGTCATTTTCGACCGATGGCAGAACTGCTTAATCCAAACCGAAAAGATATCTCAGGTATATATGAAATGGAGTTTGCGCAAATGGCAGAGAATGAAGTTTCTTTAGAGGAGCTACTTTCTGTACGGAAGAAACTGATTGCAGATATCAACAAGGAGATGACTGATAGTGAACGTAAATTTTTACTCTCTGTCAAAAATAAGACACCTGATTGGGCACTCTTAGGATTGGACGCAGCTTTAGTCTCGGAACTTCCTTCAGTGAAATGGAGATTAATCAATTTAAATAAAATGTCAGAGAATAAACACGTGACCGCTTACAAAAATCTAAAAGCTGTCCTATATTCTTAAAGTCAAGCTGAATAGGAGAGATATGGCTTTTTTACGTCAAAAGGGCCAGATTCTCATCAGACCCTTTCTCTTAGCGTTTACTTGTACAGTAATTTTTATGTTTCCTATCGTTTCCTCTTTTTTGTTTCGTCATCCAATGTTTTTAAAGACAATTGGATTTCACCGTACGACGCCAATTTTTATGTTGAACCTTTCTTTCGAAAGGCAGCTTGTAGCCGTTTTGTATGGTAAGAACAATACTCCATTTGAAATAGTTTTATAAGATTGACCTGTTTTGTCTTGCTAACTATCTTGTTTTCTTTTAATTATTGTTGTAGTTTTGGTGTCTCACATCGAACTGTTTTGCCGTAATGAGATAAAACGAGGCGAAAAATGAAAAACAACTATAGTTCACTCGAAAATTTAACTTTACAAAAGTTAATACGGGCTGGAGACCAAGAAGCATTTAGGATAATCTATGAAAGGTATTGGGACAAAATATTTGTGATTTGTAATAACCGGCTCCCACAGAAAGATATTGCGGAAGATCTTTTACAGGATATTTTTATTTCACTTTGGAATAATCCCAAACTCGAAGAGGTTCAAAATCTTGAAGCTTATTTATTTCAGGCAGCCAAGTTTTCTATAATTAAATATCTAAATAGATCTTCAAGAATCGATTTTGTTGATCCTAATTCCTATGGATTATTGGATCGTGTGGGAGAGCTTGGCCTGGACGATGCATTATACACCAAAGAACTTCAGCAACTTATTTTCCAAGAGGTAGAGCGCCTGCCGGAGAAAACAAAGATTATCTTTAATTATTCCCGTATAGATAATTTGGACAGTAGAGAAATCGCTGAAAAACTAAATATCTCCCATCGAACTGTTGAAAATCAAATCAGCAAAAGCCTAAAACATTTAAGGATTTTTATAAATAATTTAAAATCTTTGTTATTTTTTTAATTTTTTAGCGTGCGTTGCTCAGCACTTATGGTACTTCTATATAGACCACAAGTGTTAATCATATGAAGACGCAACAAGAAATTAAAGAAATCATTTCCCGTATTAACCAGGGAATAGCCTCTGAGGAAGATATTCTACAATTCCAGCTTTGGTACAATAGTTTTGACGATAGTGAAACAATACTCGATAGTAATCTCTCGACTGTCGAATTTAAAGATAAAAACTGGGCAGAGATTAACCGACGTATTGCTCCCGCCAAAATATCCAGGTTGCAATGGGTATGGCGAGTTGCAGCTGCACTACTGCTGCTCTCTGCAGCTGCAGTCTGGATCTGGTCAATTCAGCAAAAGGAAAATAATAATGAAGTTTTTAGATCGGCGGCATGGATCACAGATACTTCAGGCCAAACTGAAGAAATTAATAGCAGTTTACATGATTTTTTAGATTCGACAAGATATGTAGATCTCAAAGAACATCATAATTTAAGAACCTTGGCAACAGCTGCAGGAGAGTTTACCAAAGTTATTCTCCCCGATGGCACTAAAGTGTCTTTGAATGCCGGATCGAAGATCGTCTTGTCCCCAGATTATGGCAAGGCGGCGCAAAGGACAATTTCATTGGAAGGGGAGGCTTACTTTGAAGTAGTAACAATACCTGGACGCAGTTTTGTCGTAAAAACAGCAGATCAGCAGATCAGAGTTCTCGGTACAAAATTCAATGTCAGAGCTTATCCTAGTTTTGATAAAACAATTACCACACTACACGAGGGGAAAATTGAGCTAAGCAATGGGAACCAAAATGTCATATTGCAACCCAATAATATAGCTGTCAACAAAGATGGAGCTTTGTCTCTTCAACGGATGGCGAAGCTAGAGAAAGAGGCATGGCGTAAACTAGATTTTGAATTTGATAATGAATCCATTAAGACTGTACTTCATCAACTTAGCCAGTGGTATGGTTTTGAGCTCTCTTATCAGTCTTCTGTTCCTAATCAGTATATCTCTGGTAAAATAATAAATGGCACAAAAACCTCAGATGTGCTTGAGATTATGAAAAACTTAACGAATGGGAATTTTCAGATGAAAGGCAAGGTCCTCTATGTGAATTTCGCAAATAATTAACCTTAATACAATGAATGAAAAATTATTTAAACGAAGCCCGGCTTTTTTAAATCCGGAATTGCTTTCGGTTAAACTAACCACCTTAATGACAATTGGGCTATTGTCTTGTAGCATACAGCAAAGTTTCGCACAGCGAATTCATATTGATACAACTAAAAAGCCACTTAAAACAGTGCTAAAGCAGATAGAAGAGCAGTCAGGTTATTCTTTTGTTTATGACGCAGGTATTGTAGAAAATACTGCTATGATTCAGATTTCACTTGATGAAGACGGAATTCAAGCTGCATTGTCGAAATTATCCAAAGAGCTTAATGTTGAATATAAGATTGTTAATAAAACTATTACGTTAACTCGGATCAAAGAAAAGGAGGGAACAATCTTGTTGAAAGGACGTGTGTCCATCGATGATCAGGATGGTAAATCTCCTTCATATCAAGCTGGTGTCAGTGTCGCGATCAAAGGAACTAATAAAGTTACCAGTACTAATAATATCGGCGAATTTAGTTTGGAAGTACCTATGGAGGCGACTATTGTGGTCAGTTACATCGGTTATAAATCCAGAGAAATTCCTGCTAAAGATATCAGAAAAAACCTAGCTATCGTGCTCCAAAAAAGTATGGATTATCTAGATGAAGTAATTGTAACAGCATATGGTACCAAAGAAGCGAGAGAGAACCAAACAGGATCGGCTTTTACAATTACAAGAAAGGACCTGGATAATAGGCCTGCGCTCCGATTAGATGCTTTACTGGAAGGTGTCGTTCCTGGGGTCGAATTTAATTCACAAGATGGGGGTACAAATAGTTCTGCAAGATCACGCTATAGCACTAGAATACGTGGCGAAGCATCTACCGTTGGCGGTATAACATCAAATGAGCCGTTATGGGTCGTGGATGGTGTGCCTTTGTATACTGGCGGAACGACTAATTCAATTCCTGGGATGCAAAATTCGATCAGTCCATTGACATATATAAATCCGAATGATATTGAAAGTGTCACCGTACTTAAGGATGCCAGTGCAACGACAATTTATGGCGCAAATGGATCCAATGGTGTTATCCTGATAACAACCAAACGAGGAAAAGGAGCCCCAAAACTTTCTTATTCATTTCGGACAGGGATAAATAGACGGCCGTCAAGTCATCTCAACCAACTGAATGGTCGCCAATATTTAAACTTGGTGAAAGACATGGGTATGGTTGATCAGTTGGGGAAAATTGATACCACACAGGATACGCGTTGGGCAGATGTTTATAATCGTACTGGTTTTACTAATCTCCACAGCTTAGGACTGTCGGGTTCAACAGATGCTGTTCATTATTTCCTCTCAGCCAATATCTATGATGAAAAACAGACGATTATCGGTAATTCTACAAAACGTTATGATGTGCGTTCAAACGTAAGCGGGAATGTCGGCAAACGCTTGGTTTTGAACAGCACACTTGCTGCTTCTTATTCTAAAGATGATATGTTCAATCCGGGCAATGCTTATTTTCAGTACAGCCCATTGATTAGCCCATTTGGTCCAAATGGTGAGTATATTGAGCGCGATCCAAATGGCGGGCTTTTGCAGGGTATGCCGGGTTTGATCGATCAAAATGAACAAAAACAAGCAACCGCACATGTTTTGGGAACCTTAGGATTTACTTATCAATTATGGGATGGATTAGTCTTTACAAACCTCAATGGTGCAGATTTTACCAGCGCCAATGAAGATCAGTACTTTTCGATGTATAATTATACGGGCTCTTCCAGCAACGGTGAGGCCTACCGAGGACAATCACAGGTTTTAAACTTAATCAGTACAAATACCCTAGCATTTAAACGTACTATTTTTAAAGGTGACTTTGATGTTGTACTGGGAACCGAAGCACGAAAAGAAGAACGTAGATCTGTTTCTGCCACGGGAACTAATTTTCCAAATGATTATATCCGAGAAGTCGGCTTTGTATCCACAGATAATCGTCTTGGGACAACGAGTCGCGATAAACAAACGTTACTTTCCTATTTTGGGCGTGCCGGCTACGTATATGATAAACGTTATGCAATAAACTATACCTATCGAAAAGATGGCAGTTCCAATTTTGGTAAAGATGTAAAATGGGGAACCTTTAGTTCTGTCGGTGCGGCCTGGACTGTTAGTAATGAAGATTTTTGGCCCAAAAATAAGATCTTAGATTTCTTGAAATTTAAGGTGTCCTATGGGAATAATGGTAACTCTCGATTTAATTCAGCTTATGCTAGTGGCATTTATAAATACGATTCCAATTATAGCTATGGAGGGAATTCTGGAACGACGATGTCGAGAGGTGTGAATGATGGACTGAAATGGGAAACAACAAAAATGCTCAATACAGGGATAGATTTTAGATTGTTTGGTCGGTTTAATGTGGCTGCCGAATACTATCGAAATGTTACCCACGATATGATTGATGATGCCTACGTATCTATGGTTACTGGATTTAGACGTACTTATCAGAACGTCGGCAAAATGCAAAATACAGGTTTAGAGCTGAGTGTTAATGGAGCAATACTACAAAAGGAAAACTTTAACTGGAATGCCACTTTTATTTTATCGTCAAATAGAAATAAAGTGTTGCAGTTAAATGAAGATATTGACCGTGTTTCGGGCAATACGATCATGAGAAAAGGATATAATTCCCGCTCTTACTATCTTGTGCGTTGGGCAGGTGTGGATCCTTCTACAGGAGACCCGATGTGGTATGATTTGGACGGCAATGTGACTAAAGTGTATAATACAGAAAATCGTGTACTTGTTGGGAATTCAACACCGCAATATTATGGAGGACTAACGAATTATATTAATTACAAAAACTGGAATTTTTCAATTTTCTTCAAATATTCAAAAGGGGGCTATTATTTTGATCAGGCAACTAGAAATAATGGATTGGATGGTCTTAATATTTTGAGTGGCAATCAATCCATTGATATGCTGAATTCTTGGTATTTTCCGGGCCAACTGGCTACTTCTCCACGACTTTCAAATACAACAACCTCATCTATTATGAACTCCACCCGTTTTTTATTGGACAAAACATATCTTAAGTTAGATAATATCAGTTTGGGATATACTTTTAATAGCGGTCTAATTCGCAAATTAAAATTAGATCATATTTCAGTTACCGCTATGGCAAGTAATATTGCGATGTGGACTCCATATTCATCTAAAAAAGGATCAATAAAAAATTATGAATCCTTAGCTAAACAGTTTGGCGTAACAAGTGGAAGCGTAGTTGACAATACCTATGCAAATATGCTTTCAGAATCTAGTCGCGTGCTTAATTATTCATTGGGTATCAATATTGGTTTTTAATCAGAATTTAATATGAAATTATTTAAATATACAGTAATTGCATTATCATTGACGCTTGCGAGTTGCGGTAAATCATTTTTGGAGGTTGAACCCATAGGGCAACTCGGCAAAGAGCAACTATTTTCTGATCTGAATGGTATGCGGGATGCACTTGTCGGTAGTTATAACCTGACCTCACGTTTTTTTCAGTCACAATATGGGATATATGGCGATTTAAGAGGCGATGATGTACAGCGCATCACAAATGGTACGCAAAATTATATGTTAACGGACTATAACTATACTTTTGATGAAGAAGATGGAACTGGTGGGACTTTAGCCATTTGGTCAACAGGCTATGAGGCGATTAATAATATCAATAATATTATTAACTCTGCTGAAACGGTACGTAAGTCACTAAATGGCAGGTCTGACGATTTTAATAGCTATATGGGGCAGAGCCATGTTTTGCGCGGACTACTATTTTTTGCGTTGGCAAATGTTTATGCACAGCATTATACGTATACAGCGGATGGAAGTCATCCGGGAATTCCTATTCCTACAGTAACACCATTACCGAGTGAGCGCGTGCCTAGGGCAAGTATGAAAGATACCTATGCGCAAATCATAGCTGATTTAGAACAAGGAATTACCTTTTTGGAAAATTCCACAGCAAAGACTAAGATATATGCTTCAGCAGATGCCTCAAGGGCTCTTTTGTCCAGGATATATCTATACATGGGACGTTATGAAGATGTGATTAAGTACTCATCGTTAATCCTGAACGATGGAAAGTACAAATTGGTGAATGCCGAAGATTATAAAAATATGTTCATTTCGGATAGTCAGTTTTCAGATTTTAACAGTATTAAATCTGAAGTGATCTGGCAACTAAATCTGAATATTAGATCTTCAAATTTTATGTCAAGTTTCTATTCCGATAGAGTTGCGTTTTTAGCCTATCCTTCGGATAATTTTTTAGATTTATTAGCCACAGATGACATCCGTAAATCAATGTTTGAACTACAGTCAAGCCCAGAGAGGTATATGTCTCTTAAGAATGGGAAGTATTCAACAACAAGTGATCTGAATTGGCCGGTCAACTTTAAAGTGATCCGTTCTGCCGAACTCTATTTAAATAGAGCGGAAGCATATTTTCATACCCAACAATACAATTTAGCTATTGAAGACTTAAAAACCATTAGAGCGAGGGCGCTAGGTAAAAATACTGCAGACATTATTGTCGAATATAGTACTCCGAATGAATTATTGGAATTAATAAAATTGGAAAGACGCAAGGAATTGGCTTTTGAAGGCCAACGTATCTACGATATCATGCGTTATAGAGAATCATTGGATCGTGGGGCTGGATGTAACTCGGCAAACTGTTTGATAAAATATCCAAATGATTTGTTTATTCTTCCTATTCCCAAATCAGAATTAGATGCCAATAAATCCATTACTCCCAATCCCACTGTAAATAAATAAAAATGAAAAATATCCTATTTTTAATGAGTTTCATCTCCCTGCTATTTTTAGCTTGTAATAAAGAATTGGAAACTCCATATGATCATCCTTTTTTCTATATCCACCAAAATAACGTTTCGGAAATAACGGTGCAGGCCAACAGAAATGAGTCGGTTGACTATAAAGTTTATTTCAGTACAAAAACACAGTTTGAAGCCATAGAATTGGATTATGAAGTGGTAGCAGGCGAAGGGCTTAAAGCTGGCGTAGATTTCGAAGTTGTTAATACAGGTTCGTCGCTTCTGTTTAAGCCAGGTGTCGTAGAAATGCCTATAAAAATACGCTGGATTAATCATCCGATAGAAGAAGGTAAAGACAATACGTTGACTATTCGTCTGCTCAGAAGTGATAAGAATATTACACTTGGGCTACCCGGCCCTGATCATAAACAATCTAGTCTGAAAATTACTAAAATATAGAACATATGGATATTCTGAAAAAAACAATAGGGATATTTAGTGTTCTTCTTGTATCATTCATACAGCTGAAAGCTCAGGACCTTAAACAGGATCCAAAACTGGTGCGCGGAAAATTAAAAAACGGTTTTCAGTATTTTATTTATCCTAATAATACGAATAATCAGCAGACTGCTATACAGCTTTTTGTCAATGCCGGCAGTCTACAGGAGGAGGACGACCAGTTGGGATTAGCGCATTTTGTAGAACACATGGCTTTTAATGGCAGCAAGCACTACCCCAAAAATGAAGTGATCACCTACTTGGAGTCTTTGGGCGTAAAATTCGGAGCTGATTTAAATGCACACACCTCCTATGATGAAACGGTTTATAAAATTACGATCGATAGCAAGTCGAAGGAAAACTTAGAGAAAGCTCTTGATATCGTTAGTGACTGGGCATTCAATCTTAGTTTCGATTCTTTGGAAATCGAAAAGGAACGCGGCATCATTATAGAAGAATGGCGGACCAAGGAAGGCCTTTCTGCCCGCCTAAGCGATCAGACCCTACCTTTGATTTTTTCTCATTCCCGTTACGGCATCCGTAAACCGATTGGTACGCTGGATATTTTGCGTAATTTTCGTCGACCGACACTGGTAGATTTTTATCAAAAATGGTATAGGCCAAACTTAATGGGGTTGGCTGTCGTAACAAACCAAGATCCAAAAGCAGTTGAAAAGATGATCAAAAAGCTTTTTGGAAAAGCTAAAAATAGAAAACCAGAGGCAAAGCGCATTTCATACAGCCTCGCAAATCATACAGATACACTTTTTAATATCTATACCGATAAAGAGGCCAATAGTATTGACTTTAGTTATATTGGGATTTTGCCAGCCAGCAAAGCTGTTAAGACCGAAGCCGATTTTTTTGAAAATTTAAAACGTAGTACAGTAAATGCACTTTTAAAGAAAAGATTTGATCGAATTGCCCAGTTAGACGACAGTTACAAAAGTGCTTCCATGTCGGTCTCTGATCTTTTATTGAACAATGGACTTTCTGTTGGTGGAGCTACCTTGTACGAGGGGCAGATCAAATCTGGAATTTCTAAATATTTGAAAGAACGCGAACGTATTTTGCGCTACGGATTTACCTCTTCGGAACTGTCTGATTATAGAGAGCAATACAAAAGACAGCTTCAACGCGCGCCAGAGAACAAAGAACTGAATGCCAATATGATGTTGAGCCAATTAAAAGATGTCTTTTTTACTGGCCAAATATTAATGGATAAGGAAGCCCGTAATGGGCAGATATTACGTGATCTAGATCGACTCGATTCTTTAAATCTCCTGCATCATCTCCAAGGTTATTTTAAGCCAGGAAATACAGCTGTGATGCTAACCGCTCCTGAACGCCTCATGGCAGAGGTGCCCAACGAAAGTGTTTTGCGCCAGTTGTTCGCAGAGTCCGCCCAGGCAGATTTGAAGAAATGGACAGATCATATTGAAATACCCCAGCAATTGTTGAGCGATCTGCCTATATCCGGTAAAGTGATACAAAAGAAACTGATCAACGAGGTCGGTGTGACCGAATGGCAACTTTCCAATGGCGCCAGATTTTTTCTGAAGAAAAATGATAGTAGAAAAAATCATATTCAACTAACAGCCTTTAGAAAAGGCGGTTTTATTGCTATGGACAGCTCCGATTATGTCAACGCTGTGTATGCCAAAAATATAATTGGAGCCAGTGGTGCGGGGGCATTTACGCGGGCGGCATTAACAAAATTTTTAAATGGAAACTCAGCGTCGGCCACGTTTATGATAGCGCCAAATCGAGAGGGACTGTCGGCTTCAGCTAATCAAAAGGATATCAAGTCTATGTTTGAGCTGATTTACCTCAAATGGACTCAGCCTCGTGTCGATGAGAAAATTTTTGGAAGCATCAAAAAGCAAGGGTTAGATGCCGCCAGGAATAAAAAATTCAATGTGATGGATGCCTATAATCAAGCGATCAATAAAGCTATAGGGGCGGACGATTTGGATGAAAATACACTTTCGGTCGAACGCATTGAAAAGGATCTACAGATCGATCGTATTGTACCAGTATTCAAAGAACGTTTCCATTCAGCTAAAGATTTTGATTTTGTGCTCGTCGGTGATTTTGATATAGATAGTATTCAAGCTTTTGTAGAACAGTATATAGCGGCACTTCCCACAGGATATTACCGCAGTGAGCAGCGGATCCCAGCTTATAAACAACGCCAAGATCAAGAAATTGTCCAATATGCAGGTCAGGCCGAAAAGGCCACGGTTAACTTGTTCTATCAGACCACTTCTACACATTATGATTACCCTGAGATACTAAAAAATGAACTTTTGGAAAATGTGCTCAAGGTTAAACTCCGAAAGAATTTGAGAGAAGAGCAGTCAGGCGTATATGGCGTAGGCGTTAGTGTCAGTGCAACTTCTGAACCGACCGATTTGATGCGTACACGTATTAATTTTACCTGCGAACCTTCAAGAGCAGAGTTTTTGATCGGACAAGTTCAGATTGAGCTTGATAAAATCATAAAAGATCCGTCTTACTTTGTTGAAGAACTCAATAATGCTAAAGTGCAAATGCACCAGGTATACGACAAACAATTTGGAAAAGATACATTTTGGAGTGCAGAACTGCGCAACCATATTTATTATGGCTTTGGAACCTGGTCATTTTTTACCAGTTATAAGCAAATGCTTGATCAGATAAAAGCTGCAGACATTGCAGATTATGCTAAACAGAAGCTCAATAAAGCCTACAAAGTAAAAGCGGTATTATTACCCGAAAATTTAAAGAAATAATTCATACAGATGAAATGGTCAGCGACATTTCAGACAAGTCTGATAAAGATAAGACCTAAGCTTCATCATCATAAAAATATAGGGATGAAAAAACACTATTGTTTAATATTGATCACAATGATCTTTAGTCAGTTTCTTCTCGGATGCAAACAGGATGCATTACTTGCAGATAATGTACAGTTGCAATCCTTTTCTTTTGACCCAGCAAGCAATCCGGGCCTTAAAGATGCAGTATATGGTACCATCGAAGGACAGCATATTTCTATTCGTGTGCCCAACTCTGTCGATATTACAAAAGCAGTACCTTCCTTTAAAGGTACGTCGGAGAAAATGGTTGCATACGTTGGGAAAAATATTCAAGAATCTGGGGTTACGGCCGTCGATCTTTCCAAAGCAACGGTCTACCGTTTTGTGACACCAAACGGAATGTCGGAATATAGCGTTTCGGCACAAAAGTCGGGATCTATTCTTTCCTTTGGTTTCTATGCAGCTGATAATCCAGATTATTTGTTTCGCGATTATCCCGCTACAATAAGCAAACTTGATATCAAAGTAGATCTACCTGTAGATGCCAATATCACCAAGTTGGTTGCCCGATATACTGTCAACGAAGGCACAGTACTGAAGTCCAATGGTGCAGATTTCAAAAGCAAGGAAACCATTTTAGATTATTCCAATCCCCAAACCCTGACATTGCAGGATTTGGAAAGCGGGACATCTGAAAATTTTGTTGTTCAGGTAGGCAGGCTGACAGCACCTGTGTGGACAGCGATGCAGCTTCCAGACTTTTTACAAATCAACAATGTTGCGGAGGCAGGGCTTGAAATTAATCCAATAAATAATCAGCCGTATGTATCCGTTCAATTTTCCGGCAGTACAGATGATTTACGAAAAGGGCTTATTACCGCGTTCAATAGTGAAAGCAAACAGTGGGAGACTTTAGGGAATGAATCTGGCTTTACGCCAACAAGAGCCGATTACATTTCGTTAGATTTTTCGAAACAAGGGATTCCATATGTTGCATTTAGAGATTATACGGCAGGAGCTAATGCACAATATGCATCATTAATGAAGTATGAGAATAATACCTGGTCATTTGTAGGCGAGCAGCAGGGATCTTTCAACAGGGTGAATTATTTAACGTTAAAGTTGGATGACAATAATGTGCCTTATCTAGGATATGTGTTCTCACGTGCGTCTTCTCCTTACCCTAGCCGTGGTACATATGTTGAATCGTTACGTAATGGAAAGTGGACGGGGCAGTCCTTTGCACAGTCAACTACAGGCTGGTTTTCAAAAATGTTTAAAGGACGGGATAATAAATTGTATTATGCCGTCATGGATTTAACAAACGGTACAGCAAGCCGTAAACCTTCTGTATATAGGTTTGAAAATGGTGCATGGAATTTGGTCGGGAATGTTAATGTAGGACCTGCAGAGTCAAATTCAGGAGGTATCAATATTGATCTTGACGTAAAAGAAGACGGTCAAATTTATATGGTTTACCAGTCCAATTCACCGGCTTATAAAACATTTGTTATGCATTGGAATGGGAGCAGTTGGAAACAGTTGGGTGACGGTATCAGCCAAACGACCAGTAGCTCCGCAAACCGCGACAATGTGGCGATCCGTATACACCCCGACGGTCGGATTTTCTTGGCATACGGAGACGCAATCAATGGAATAAAGGTCTGCACCTACAATGAAGCTACAGGAAACTGGAATACTGCAGTGCAGGTTTCACCAGAAAATGGAAATAAATTTGTGATGCAGATAAGTGATCAAGGAATACCTTATTTGATCACAGTGATAAACAGCAAAGCTGCCCTTTTCAAATACGATATTCCCGGATTATAACATAGTTCAGGTCACGGTCGGATGTATAAAATTATCTGACCGTGACTTAGCTATCAGCAATGAACAATATGATTAAAAAAATAAGCATTATCTGGATCTTGGGATTACTTTTTGTAATAAAGGTCACAGCCCAAGTAGCAGTAGCTAAGAAAGTCTTGATTGAAGGACATGCTTTTGAAGACAAAAATAACAATGGCCTTTTGGATAAAGGAGAGAAAAGGCTTTCTAAAATTCGGGTATCAAATGGTATTGATGTGATAAGCACCGATAAAACCGGAGCATATAGCTTTGAAGCTAAGATTGGTCAATCCATTTTTTCTATCACTCCATCTGAATATGTATGGGCAAAGGAAAATAAAATAGGAAATGCAAATGCATATTACCTCAATCCTAATCATACTATTTCCGATACTTTGGTGTTTGATATACCATTAAGAAAGAGGAAAAATATCCCTCTCGAATTCAATATTGCCGCCATTGGAGATGTGCAGGTGAGCGATCAGGAGGAATTGGAATTTGCGGCCAAAAGTATATTTTCCGAACTTATAGAAAGGAAGGATATTGATTTTAATCTTGTTCTGGGAGATTTAGTCAACAATAATATGGAGATTTTGCCTGAGGTGGGGAAAATGATCGATGCGCTGCCGATGTCATCCTACACAATGGTCGGCAACCATGATCGGAACGTTGTCAATCCGGATTATATGAACGACCGTTTCAATGCTGTTTTTGGAGCTGATAATTATGCTTTCAATTATGGTAATGTACATTTTATCGTGTTAAACAATGTGTTTGCTACAGGCAAAAATTCTTATGAAGGAAGATTAGCTGATGAGCAGTTGACATTTTTGAAAAATGATCTTTCCTATATTCCAAAAGATGCTTTAGTAGTGCTTAGTCAGCATATTCCTATGGCTTTTACACGAAATAGGACGGAGGTACTTCAACTGTTGGCTGATTATAAAAATGTATTGATTTTGTCTGGACATACCCATCAGGTGGATCGTTATTTCTTTAAAAATAAAGCGATACAGGAATTGGGTGCTGGTGCAACCTGTGGTAACTGGTGGCGTGGTGAGAAGGATGCCAAAGGAGTTCCGGATGCCAGGATGCTGTGCGGTAGCCCAAGGGGGTATTTTGTGATCAATATTAAAAACAATAGCTATTCGTTTCAGTTCAAAGCCGTAGATCAGGATGCTAAAAAACAAATGCATATTGCTGTTAGAGCGGGCGTATTGCTAGCAAATGTTTTTGGAGCGGCAGACAGTACGAATGTCATGGTACAGATAAATGATGGAGAATGGGTCAGGATGCGGAAAAGTAAAAGTGTAGATCCCTTTGTATCCGATATCATCGAAAAAAATAATCAAAAAATCTATCCCACTTTAGGTAGCACGGCGAATCCTTTACGAAAGCGGGCCTCTGGTCATCTTTGGGAATTTCCGTTGCAAAACGTAAATGGTGATAGCATAAAAGTGATCCGGATTAAAGCGGAGGATAACTATGGCTTTTTAGTTCAAAATGAATTTACCGAGTTTTTTTCGCAGTAGTTATACAAATTATTCTTGCTATATGTCCATAGCTTATCTAAAAGGGTAGGTTTGACCGTAGAAGACACTATAGTTTTCATATGTTTTAAGTTTAGTTTAGAAGCCACGTCGTGAGATGTGGCTTTTTTTGGATAGCTTATTTACCTAATGCCTTGACGATAGCCACGCCCACGGCCTTGGCTGATTGAGGTTTCTGGCCGGTGATCAATCTGCCGTCAATAGTAACATGCGACTGCCATGGTTCGGATTTTTCATAAATCCCACCTATTGCCTTTAGCTTATCCTCTAGTAAAAAGGGGACGACATTGCTGAGCTTTACAAGCTCTTCCTCCTCATTGCTAAAGCCATTGACTTTTTTCCCTTTTATCAAATATTCGCCGGTGCTCAGTTTGATGTTGGTTAAGCCTGCAGGTCCATGACATACAGCTGCGACAAGCCCATTTGCCTCGTATATCTGTATATCTTGCTGGCAATCTTTGCGATTGATGAATCGAAAGGAAGATCCCACATCGCACCATTTCCTCCGGCATAAAAGATAGCTTTATATTCTTCAGGTTTTACCTGAGAAGGTTTGAGTGAATGGGTGATTTTACTGTGATAGTATTTATCCTCCCAGAATTTTTTGTTAACGGGATCATTTAGGTCAAATCCAACCACAGGTGGATTTTCACCCTGTGGGCTAACGAAATCAATCTCATATCCGGCAGCTGTTAAAACCTCCCATGGATGCGAGACTTCCCCGAGATAATAACCTGTTTTTTCGCCTGTATTGCCTTTTGTATCGTGACTAGTCATTACAAATAGAATTTTTGGTTTTTGGTTTGTTGCATAGCAATGCGTTACTATTAGGATTAATAAAGCGGAAAATATTCCTATTTGCCTAAAGAGTCGTTTTGCTTTCATATCGATTTGATTTTCTTCTTGTTGGAACAAATTTCTTGATTTTGACCTCCCTATTCCCGCCATTCACCGAGTTTTCCCGATTGTTGGTCTAAAGTCAATAGGCTGGGGGCCTAATGTGTTGTAGTTTTGAGTCAACAAATAAGAACAACAGAACTAACACAATAAAAAAAAGACATTATGAAAACGCTAGTAAAAACATTCGCAGCAGCAGCTTTAATCGCAGTATCTACTTTCGCTATGGCAGCTGAAGGACCTGGAGCAAAAGCAACAAAAGCTAACATTAACCTTTCTACAGCAGACTTCGCTTTAGAGCACTATGTTGCGGTAATGACTGCAGGCGAATCAGCAGGCGTAGAGCAGTTATTCGCTGATGATTTTAATCAAAAGATCCAAGCTACAAATGCGCAGTCTAACAGCCGTAGCGAAGTGGTTAAACTATTGAAAAAACAAAAAGGCGAAAAGCTAAACTGTGCAGTAAGCACAGACATCATCGAGGAATCGGCAGACTATATGGTCGCTAAAGTGACTTTGAAATTTGAGACCTTCACAAAAACAGATTTAGTTACCTTGGAGCGTGTGGGCAATGACTGGAAAGTATCCAAATCAATCAATTCGTATTAATAGTATCTAATAACTAGTGGTTTGTCAGTTCAGGCAGACTACAAACCACTAGTGAATCATATGTTTAAGTTTAGTTTAAAGGCCAGGTGTAATCGGTAAATCAGAATGGTTCTTCGCCAATTTTGATGCAATTATCCAGTTTTTTTTGGAAGATAAGCTCTGTAAAGAACTATTTTCTCCTATCTTTTTTTATAGCACCACGATAGTATCGTTTTACTTCTTTTGCAACATTCCATACTTTAGTAACACTACATTTGCTGTTAGCGTTTAATTTATTAACAATCAACTTGCACTGTTACATTGGTGGTGTAATAGTGCAAATTGATTGTTATTGTATGATCAATAAGATTAGAGGGGGAAACGGTATTGCCTGCCTAACAATTAAAAGTATGTCTGTTTAGGGCTATATCTTATGGAAGATCATATATTTTCGCTATTCACAGAGTTTTTCCAACCGTTAATGAAAAATACGTTGAATCTTGGTAAGTTAAAGTTAAAACGTTATCTTGCGGCACTATTTATGGGAGCCAATTATTACTTTAATGTTGATCTGAAAGATTGATTAATTAAGTGTGATAACCTAAAATAATATAAAACTTTATCTCAAATAGGTCGATCAATAAAGAACATGGTAACATTGCAAACAATTGAAGAAATTCATAGATTATTTCCTACTATGGGGAGCAGTCCGGCTTTAGTGACCTGCGATGATTTTCGTGATTGGGTATGTAAATATGACAGGTCACCACTTAATCTTTTCAATGAACTTATAGCAGCAAAGTTTGCCCAAATTTGGGAATTAATGACCCCCGAAGTATGCTTTATTCAAGTGAAACAAGATCATGTCCCACTTCAAAAATTTCCTCAATTACAATATGACTTTTTTAATAAGGAATGTTTTGGTTCATTATATCTAGAAGATTCCAAAGAGATTGACCTTACTACAGTCTCGCTCTTTAAACAAAAAGGTTTTATGGATAAACTTGGCAATAAAGAAGATTTTTTAAAAATAGCATTATTCGATATTTGGCTAGCCAATGAGGATAGAAATCATAATAATTTTAATTTATTGTTGCATGCGTCATCTGAAAAACTTAACTTTCTGTACGCCATTGACCATGTCAATATTTTTAATAGTAGTTTTCTCGATTATGGAATAGCTGAATTAACAGAGGATGATTCCATCATAAAGACCGAGTTGGCTAAAATTCTTTTTGGAGGAAAACGCAAGTTACCAGCGATCGTAGAAAATCTTGTGCAAAATTTTTACCTTTGTACCTCAGAATGTAAAGAGAGGTTGGATGAGATAATAGCTTTAGTGCCGGATTCTTGGAATTTAAATACGGAAGACCTAAGAAAGAGGATTCGTAAGAATGTATTTACAGAGGATTGGAACGAAACTTGCGTCAATTATTTTAGAATGTTTATTCAATCTTTTATCGTCAATTAAATGAAAACAATATATTCAATATTATCCATTACACTGAATACGGCCTTGGAAGAAAGGATAAGTATCGGTACGTTAATGTCTAATGGTACAGAAAGTATGTTTAAGTTTTCTTCTGAAAAATTATTGGCCATTAAGAGTTTGCTTAGTTCTGAGAAGTATAATTTGGTTAAAAACTATTTGAAATCCTTAGAGAACGATATTCACCATATTAGTCTGGAGAAGATAAACACTATTTCTCAAAAGAATGTTGAATGGACTCAGTTTGGTTATCTTAGTTACTTGTCAAATTATGCGAGCAATCTAGTCCAATTTTCAGAGCCTAAAATTATCGATATAGAATTTACACAAAATAACTTTAAACGACTATTTGAAAAGTATATTTTCACTTATGCACAAGATGCTGAGTATTCTACATCTCAAATGATAGTTGAACAAGTGAAGGAGAATCTTTATCCAAAAATAAATACTCGCGTTAATTTAGATATCACGTTGGACTCGAGTAATTTTGAAAATTTGTTTGCACCTATTGAAGTGAATTTTCTTGGTATAAATGGTATGCCAGTAGCGGGTCAGACTATAGACTTCTCCAAGAAGCATTATTTTCTTGAAAATGACGTTACTCGATTTGTTGCATTGACTAAGGTGATTGAGTTAGCAGAAAACAAAAGAGGACAGTTTTATATTCTAGGCCGCGAACCTGAAAATAGTGATGTGAAAAACCATCAGCTATGGGAACAGATTCGTGATTCCGATATTTTGGAATTTGTTGATGCAGATGAAACCGGTATTGTCGAAGAATACATGGAGTCGCATGATGTGCGCCCCTATTTTAAAAAATAATATTCGAATTTCTGTTTATTTAAATCTTATGATTTCAGGAGCTCGTTTTCAATTTCGAGAAATATTGAAATCATAAGATTTACAACTTTTAATTATTTAGGATCCCGTTATCCCATTAGCGAAAGTATCCACAAAGCCAACAATCTTATTTAAGATCCGATCGCCAATTTCTTTGAACTTTAGGACGCTAGGCCTTCCGTCAGCACGAAGAGAAAGAACTTCTTTACGAAGTGGAGGATAACGTAGTGAGTGGAGCTCAATTAGAATAATTAAGTAGAAAGAATAGATGAATTTAGGAGAAGAATTAGGAGAAAGATCAAGCATGAACGCTTTTTTAAATACGTTAACGTCATTTTTAATCGAAATGTTAGGAGTAAGATAAGTAGAAAGAATGGTAATAAGTTCATTAAAAAGAGGAGTTTTTTGGTGATAATTTATCTGATCCTTGTCACAAATATTTACAAAATTTGTGACAATTGTAGCTGTTTTTTAAAGGTATAATATTTTGTATTTTAGATTTTTATGTTTGGTTTTGGTTCTCTATTTTACGCATAGTGTTTCGCTGAACAGTGCCTTTAACTTTAATAATATCCATCAGAGCATATAAGTAGAAAGTTTATGCAATTTTAGGAGAAGAATTAGGAGAAGAGATTAAAGGAATAGAGTTGCTATAATGCTCGTACAATAGGCTGTGAGATGTTTTACAAGGAAAAATGTAAATATTTTAGGGAAAGAACTAGGGAAAGATTGGAGAAGAAGAAGTAGAAAGAAAGTAGAAAAATTAGTAGAAAGATAGTAGTATCGCCTTGTTTATAGATCTTGAATGCACTTGAGTTGATCGTTTAGTTCAATCACACCTTTCCCTACAACAGCTCATACAACGAAGCGTTGATAAACTGGATCGCCTTAGTTTTCCTCTTACCATAGCCTGCATGGTTATGACCAAAGACATGTTATCTCGGTGGTCGCTCCAACACGAACTCACGGATTTCGTCGCTGCACTAGGCATTATTTGCTAAAAACTGCTAATTAGGGATGAGTTTAAATAACTTTTACAGGGGTTGTGTTCGTACCTGCTTCGTATAGCCTTCGAATCAGGACATGTAGGGTTCGATTGTTGACCAGTATCTGAACAGTTTTTCCCTGTACAGAGACTGGACAAGGTCTGTTGGGTGTCTGTACAATATCTATTGATGATCCGAACGTGGTACGAATCTGATACGAAGGAGACTTACCTCCCTATTCCTGCCATTCACCGAGTTTTCCAGAGCGTTAGTCTAAAGCCCGTAGGCTAGGGGCGTATTGTGTTGTAGTTTTGAGTCAACAAATAAGAACAACAGAACTAACACTATAAAATAAAGACATTATGAACCATCATGAGTGTATTCAAAGGACACTCATGATAGCTTTATCATCAAATAAAAAACAAATAATTTCGATAAAAAACGCTAGTAAAAACATTCGCAGCAGCAGCCCTAATCGCAGTATCTACATTCGCTATGGCAGCTGAAGGGCCAGGAGCAAAAGCAACAAAAACAAACGTTAACCTTGCTACAGCAGATTTCGCTTTAGAGCACTATGTTGCGGTAACTACCGAAGGAGAATCTGCAGGTGTAGAACAATTGTTCGCTGAGGATTTCAACCAAAAAATCCAAGCTTCCAATGCACAGAATCACAGCCGTAACGCTATTGTTAAATCCTTGAAAAAACAAAAAGGCGAGAAGCTGAACTGTGCGGTAAGCACCGAAATCCTTGAGGAGTCGGCGGATTATATGGTAGCCAAAGTGACGTTGACGTTTGAAAACTTTACCAAAACAGACCTAGTGACTCTTGTACGTGAAGGTAATGACTGGAAAGTATCTAAATCGATCAATTCGTATAAATAAGAGCCATCTCAAATAAATATATAAATGTTGTAGAGCCATGTCGAGAGATGTGGCTTATTTTCTAGCTATTTCATGATCGATCATCTCTCATGGCTTATGCTAATAGCATCATTTGCGTAATTGGGTTTGCGTGATCCTGTAGAGGCTGACAACAATAATAGCTGCAGCGACCGTCAGCACATGATGTGTTCCCCTGATAGAATAATGTATAAATCCACCGAGCCCCTGCAACATTAACACAAATTCATTCAAAAAGATTCCAACAAGTAAGCCATAAACGCCATAGTGAATGCCTTTTTCGATTTTTAACATACAAATCTGAAAAGCATACCCAATTAAAAAGAGTGATATTACCACCAAAAGGACGAGGTGAAGATAAGCAATAACAATTGGTCGAAATCCATAAGCTTGTTGGCTCAGAGCAGGTATGACCGATATGCCTTGCAATATCAGTTTGAGAAAAATGGCAAACAGGACACATAACCAAATTTTAGATGTATCGGGGCTTAAGCGGAGTGAAATATTGCTTCGGACCAGTCGGACGACTCGTTGTGCTAATGTTCCCCACAGGACAAATTGCAATCCGACTGTAATGACTATAATAATATATAGCCACAGGGGTAAACCCTTCCACCATAGAACAGATAAGAAATAGGTTGGTATAACAGTCATGACATACACGAGCGAAAAACGCGGACTTATTGGTATTTTACCAGTACGTTTATACAGCCAACTGGCAAACAGAGCAATACAGCCAAAGAAAAACCAGCCATTATACTGAAAATGAAGATAAAAATAGACTGATGCAAGCTGTTTTAATGGATCCAGTTGGTGGCTCACTTTGAGATATGCCAGAAAATAGGTCCCTAGTGAACTAAATATATTGAAAAATAGTGCCGACTTAATTAAGATCGAAATGGCCGGAGGAAGCGTCGATGATTTAAGATCCCGCACTAATTGAAAGCAGAACCAATAAGAGACAAGTATCGATAAAAAGGATAATATAATCGAACATAGGCTATAGCCAGCAACTGAAAAGGAAATAAGCATGCCTATCGAAACCGTCCAATTAGCCCATAGGATATGCTGATATTTCCTGCACAAAATCTGATTGGTTTTTATTCCCAGAACGGTCATTATGAGAAAAATCATAAGAGCTTGGGATACCCAGGCGGAAAAAGCAAAATGCGAATGCGCATGCATGAGGTTTTTCTGGTCGATCCAAGGAATGGGAAATAAAAATTTTAAGCGCATAATCAACCCGAAAATACCTACAATAAGTAAATTGAATAGGGTGATGACGATCCATTTCCTGATACTTAAATAGCTACTGATTTTATTCATACATTGATTTCTTTCCGATAGCTGAAACATCGTTGTTTCAAGCTTCAATCAATAATACCATCGGCCGGAACAAAAACTTTTCCGCGGATAATGTTCAATTTATCTTCCTTGTCCATTTGCTTCATTGTCCGGATGATTGTTTCTACTCTTAACCCGGTCATATTAGCCAATTGTTGGCGCGTAAGCATAAGTCGGTTGCATTCCTGACAAACGAGTCTCTTGCTTTCATTTAACTTTTGGATCAGATTGGAGAGGATCTCCTCCGGTGAACGATTGTAAATTAATTTGATCATAAAGAGTTTAAAGTGTAGTTCGCGCGCCATCTTTTGTGATACCAAACGATGTAGGTTGCCATATTCATGTATGATTTCGATGAATTTTTTCGAACTGATCTTCAGTAATGTACATGAACTGTCGGTAATTGCCGTCACTGTATAAACGCCATTGTCCAATATCGCTACTTCTCCAAAGCCCTCATTGGCACAGATAACATTGTGGAGGACCTCCCTACCGTCTGATAAGAAATTAGAAAGACGAACTCGCCCACTTAACAACTGATAATAAAATGTGGCCATGCTATCCTCATGAAAAAGTATTTCGCCAATATCGGCATGTAGGCTGCTCGCTCCCTTTTCGAGAAGTATTGCGGTTGGAATCATCGTTCTATATAAGTTAGTTTTTACTACACAGCGTAAAGATATAGTAGTGTCACAAAATAGATCTTGATGTTGATCACGGGAATGAGTGATGAAAATCAATATGGTGTTAATGTGCTTATATATAGTGTTTTATTGTTTTTGATTGATGGTTTGTTCTCACCGGAATCATTTTATGATTTGCCTCATAAAATGGCTACACGCTTCGATAATACCTTTGGATTAAGTAAAACACAATCAAGTTTGAACACAAAACCAAAATAAGATGAGAAAGCTAATTGTATGTTGTTTGATGGGATTATTTATCTATTCCTGTTCCTCAAACAATGGCGAGAAAAAGACCGTTGCCAACAGTGTTAATGAATCTGGGGCTTCGGCAAATGACGCCAGTGGATATGATCCTCACCGCGGTGAGGGAAAATTTGACAAAGTGGAAATCGCTGACCATTTGGATGCACCAATGGCCGCAGCCGGAAAATTGATTGTTGACCTGAAATGTGCTTCCTGCCACAAGCTAACCGACGAGAAACTAGTCGGGCCAGGATGGAAAGGTGTGACACAACGGAGAAAACCACAGTGGATCATGAATTTTATCACTAATCCTGATCCGATGATCGATAAGGATCCGGAATTACAGGCGCAACTTGAACTATGCATGGTCCGGATGCCTAACCAAAATCTAACGGACGAGGAAGCCCGAAAGGTATTGGAGTTTATGCGACAAAATGATGGTGTAAAATAATAAAAGCTGAATAAGAATCAACAAAGCTGCATAGGTATTAACCTTAAAATAAGAATAGAATGACTTTAACAAAATACATATTGACGAGCCTAATGGCGAGCGCGATGTTATCGACTTTCCATGCCTGTAAACCCAAAGGAGCGGGAGCCGCCGTGAGTGGTGATGCCGCTGAGAAGGTATATGTTGCCCCAGGGAAATACGATGAATTCTACAATTTCGTATCCGGGGGATTTAGTGGGCAGCTCTCCGTTTATGGACTTCCATCCGGCAGATTATTGCGTGTAATACCCGTTTTTTCACTAGATCCCGAAAAGGGCTGGGGTTTTAGTGAAGAAACTAAACCGATGCTCGAAACGTCCCATGGCAATGTACCTTGGGATGATTTACACCACGTGCAGCTTTCGAAAACCGATGGAAACTACGACGGCCGCTGGGTATTTGTCAATGCCAACAATACCCCCCGTATTGCCCGGGTGGATCTGACAACTTTTCGTACGGCTGAAGTACTCGAACTCCCCAACAGCGGTGGAAACCACTCTTCGCCGTACATTACTGAAAATACCGAATATGTTGTTGCAGGAACGCGATTTTCGGTTCCGCTGGACGGTGAGTCGGGCGATGTACCTATCAATACCTTTAAAAAGAATTTTCGCGGAACATTGAGCTTTGTCAGCGTCAATAAGGATAATGGCAACATGGAATTGGCTTTTCAGATTGAGACACCCGGTGTAAACTATGACCTGAGCCGAGCCGGTAAAGGGACTTCTCATGGTTGGTTCTTCTTCTCCACCTACAATACCGAACAGGCAAATACATTGCTGGAGGTCAATGCATCCAAAAATGACAAAGACTTTATATTGGCCGTCAACTGGAAAAAAGCCGAAGAGTATTTGAAAGCCGGAAAAGGGAAAAAGGTTACCGGGTTGAAGTATGCCCATAACACTTACGACGAGAAATCACATACCGCAAAAACATCTTTTAATACAGAAACGATCGTATTGAAGGCAGAGGAGCTGGAGGGGCTATGCTACTATATCCCTTGCCCAAAATCTCCGCACGGTGTCGACGTTGATCCTACAGGCGAATATATTGTAGGGTCGGGTAAACTGGCTGCGGTCATACCTGTATTCTCGTTCGCTAAGATGCAGAAAGCAATCCAGGAAAAACAATTCGAAGGAAAATTCGGTGGTATCCCAATTATCAAATACGAATCTGCGCTGTACGGCGAAGTCCAAAAACCTGGCTTGGGCCCACTGCATACAGAATTTGATGGCAGAGGAAATGCAATCACGTCATTCTTTGTGTCTTCCGAATTGGTGAAATGGAATATTAAGGATTTAAAGGTGCTCGACCGTACACCAACATTTTACTCAACAGGCCATTTAATGATACCTGGTGGAGATACCAAAAATCCAGAAGGCAAATATGTCATCGCCTATAATAAGATTACGAAAGACCGCTTTCTCCCTACAGGACCGGAGTTGGCTCAGAGTGCCCAATTGTTTGATATCTCGGGAGACAAAATGCAATTGTTGTTAGACTTTCCGACCATTGGTGAACCACATTATGCGCAAGCTATCAAAGCGGAGAAAGTGAAAGACAAAAGTGTGAAGATTTTTAAAATTGAAGAAAATACCAGCCCATTTGTTGCCAAAGGAGACAAAGATGCACGCGTTGAACGTAAAGGTAACCAGGTACATGTATACCTGACATCCATCCGTTCACACTTCACTCCGGACAATATCGAGGGTGTACAACTAGGCGATGAAGTCTATTTCCATGTGACCAATATTGAGCAGGACTGGGATATGCCGCATGGCTTTGCTGTCAAAGGCGCAAAGAATGGAGAATTGCTCATTATGCCGGGAGAGACACAGACATTGAAATGGGTTCCAGATAGAGTAGGTGTATTCCCGTTCTACTGTACGGATTTTTGTAGCGCGTTACACCAAGAGATGCAGGGGTATATCCGTATCTCAAAAAAAGGAAACAATGTTCCGTTGATTTATAGTCTGGGAACCAATCAACCGCAAGAGAAGACCAATTAATATAACCTACAATGATGAAAACTACAAGTCACCTGTCAGCAGTACATCGGATTCTTTTGATCCTGAGTGGCCTGGCCCTGGTAGCGGTCATCTTCCTACCCATCTGGCGTATTGAGCTCGACGCAGCACAATACCCAGAAGGGCTAGAACTACAGATCTATAGCAACAAGTTGGCCGGACAAGTTGATATTATCAATGGACTGAACCACTATATCGGGATGAAAACGCTACATGCGGAAGATTTCATAGAATTTAAGGTCTTGCCCTATATCATCTTATTTTTTGCGCTTGCTTTTTTGCTTACCGGTTTCGTGCAGAATAGAAAACTGCTCTATGGCTTATTCTTTTGTTTTCTGCTTTTTGGAGTCGCAGCCCTGGTTGACTTTTATATCTGGGAATACAACTATGGGCATCAGCTCGATCCATCTGCACCGATAAAAGTTCCCGGAATGTCTTATCAGCCACCACTGATCGGATACAAACAGCTTTTAAATTTTGGCGCCTATTCTATACCTGATATCGGGGGATGGATCTTTATACTCTGTGGAATTATCTTGGCCTTTTGTACAGTGCGGGAGTGGCAAAATAATAAAACCCTAAAACTAAAATCATATGAGAAACTATAAATTATTTGCGTTGATCTGTAGTAGTATATTGCTGGTTCTATGTAGTTTGCAGGCCTGTCAGGGCAACAATAAACCCAAGCCTATTAAATACGGTAGCGAGCAATGTGCCCACTGTAAGATGACAATAACGGACGCGCGTTTTGGTACGCAGCTGCAGACAAAAAAGGGACGGGTCTTTAATTTTGATGACGTACAATGTATGATCGCCTTTGTCAAAGGGAACTCGGTCAAAAAAGAAGAGATTGCCGTTTATTACCTGCCGGATTATGTTAGCCATAAGCTCGTACCGGCTGAAGGTGCATATTATCTCAAAAGTGAAGCCTTGAAAAGCCCAATGCGAGGCAATGTTGCTGTATTTGAAAAACGGGTGGAACTGGATAAGGTCAAAGCAGAGATCGGTGGCACGGTGATGACCTGGAATGATCTGTGGAAATAAATGAATAACAATGAAGAATCTAGCTTTAGCGTTGTACTGTGCAATGGCTTGTCTTTGGCTCGTAAAGGTGCCTGTATCGGCGACAACCATCCAGGTAGGAAAGGGGCAGTCGGTCAGAACAATAAAGGCTGGCTTAGCACAAGCGAAATCAGGTGATACCGTTTTAGTAGCGGCGGGTGTGTATAAGGAGGGGAATATTGTTATTGATAAGGCAATTTTCCTGAAAGGCCTGGGAAAACCTGTGCTGGACGGCGAGAAAAAATATGAACCGCTCTCGATCAAATCACCGCAGGTTACTGTTCAAGGCTTTTTAATACAGCATTCGGGACATTCTTCCATGAATGATATTGCCGGTATTAAAATTTACAATACAGCGCATATCAAAATTTTTGACAATGAGCTCGTGGACAATTTTTTCGGGATTTATGCGCAGAATGCTACAAACGTTGAAATACGGGGCAATATCCTCAAAGCTTTTGGTACAGCGGAGCAGCTGATTGGTAATGGTATTCATGCTTGGAAATCAGATAGTTTAAGTGTTGAAAATAATGAAGTGTCTGGACATAGGGACGGTATTTATCTTGAGTTTGTGACCCATACTCGAGTACAGGGCAATCTTTCTGAAAAAAATCTGCGCTATGGTCTCCATTTTATGTTTTCCCATGAGAACAGTTACATCTCAAACACCTTTCGCAGCAATGGTGCAGGTGTAGCTGTTATGTATACCAAGCATGTCCATATGGAAAACAATAATTTCGAAGAGAATTGGGGCGATGCCGCCTATGGATTGTTGCTCAAAGATATTTCCGATAGTCAGATCATCAACAATCAGTTTAGCCGCAATACCACGGGTATTTTTATGGAAGGATCGAATCGTATCCATATTGAACATAACAATTTTAAGAGCAACGGATGGGGGCTCAAGATTCAGTCGAGCTGTATGGACAATGTGCTTAAAGACAATAATTTTCTTCAGAATACCTTTGATGTTGCCACCAATGGTACCCTTACACTCAACAGCTTTGTGCATAACTATTGGGACAAATACGAGGGATACGATCTGGACAAAGACGGATTTGGGGATATCCCTTTTCGTCCCGTAAGCCTATTCTCGATGATGGTTGAGCGCTATCCTTCGGCGATGTTACTTTTTCGAAGTTTTATGGCCATGTTGTTCGACCGGACTGAAAAGCTATTACCAAGTCTGACACCCGAGGGGCTTAAAGACGATAAGCCTCGCATGAAATCAATAAAAGTATGATTAGTATCCAGCAGTTAACGAAAAGCTTTGGAAAATTCAATGCATTAAAGGGCATTGATCTGACCTTGAATGGCGGCGAATGCGTTGCCTTAATTGGCCCCAATGGCAGTGGTAAGACTACTTTGATCAAGTCTGTCCTAGGTATGGTCATGCCGAGTGCCGGACGGATCACTTTTGAAGGACAGGACATTGGACAGCAATGGGCTTATCGGAACCATATCGGCTATATGCCGCAGATCGGTCAATATCCTGAGAATATGTCCATCAAACAGGTCCTGGATATGATCAAAGATATCCGTAAACAGCCCCAGGCGGATTCGGATCTTTATCAGGCTTTTGGCGTGGACAAGCTGTTGGAAAAACGGATGGCAACGCTTTCCGGTGGCACAAGACAAAAAGTAAGTGCCTGTATCGCATTTATGTTTGACCCCAAAGTACTCATCCTGGATGAACCTACAGCAGGACTGGATCCTCTGTCTACCGAAATTCTCAAGGATAAAATCAAAAAAGAAATCGGACGCGGTAAACTGATCATCATCAGTTCCCATGTGCTTAGTGATCTCGATGAATTTGTATCGCAGATTGTCTTTCTGCAGGAAGGAGAGCTGAAGTTTCATAAGAGTTTGCAGCAATTAAAAGAAGATACAGGTACTGAAAAGCTATCTAAAGCAATCGCTTATTTGATGCAGAACCGCGACCTGTCTAATTAGAGAAAAGATGAATAAAATTATACGCTACGTTTTTGTGGATCTCTTGCGCAACAAGACCATTTTATGCTACACCATATTACTCTTTGTACTTTCCATGACGGTCTATAGCATGGAGGACAACTATGAAAAGGGATTACTCAGTCTACTGAATATTGTGTTGTTTGTAGTTCCGCTGATGAGTATCATTTTTTCAGGCATCTATATCTACCAGAGTTCCGAGTTTATCAATTGCCTTGTCAGTCAGCCTTTGCAACGGCAAAGCATTTGGGGCAGCCTGTATGTGGGTCTGGCAGGTGCACTTAGTTTAGCTTTTTTTATTGGCGTTGGCATACCAACTTTTATCTATGCATTTAGCTCTTCGGGAATTACTTTGGTCGGTTGCGGACTGTTACTTTCTTTGATTTTCGTTTCGATCGCGATGTGGACATCTGTATTGATCAGAGATAAGTCGAAGGGGATAGGATTGGCAATTTTGCTTTGGCTTTATTTCACGCTGCTTTTTGACGCACTGGTGCTTTTCATCCTATTTCAGTTTGCGGATTATCCCATCGAACATGGAATGGTTGCACTGTCCATGCTCAATCCCATCGATATCTGTCGCATCCTTATTTTATTACAGGTCGATCTATCCGCGATGATGGGCTATACAGGGGCGATATTTCGGGATTTCTTCGGTAATACATTCGGCATTGCGATCACCCTGTTGGTCATGTTGCTCTGGTGCCTCATTCCTCTAGGGCTATCTATTCGCTATTTTAAGAAAAAGGATTTATAATAATTTATTGACCATTTAATACTATTATCATGATTAAATCACCGTTATTGGAGGTTTTCAATATAGAACCTCGACTTAAACACCCGACCATATTTGATCACTTCGATGCCCTGGATTCGGGCGAGTCATTTATTATCAAAAACGATCATGATCCTAAACCGCTCTATTATCAGTTGCTGGGTGAACGTGGAAAGGATCTCATTTGGAATTATCTTGAATCGGGGCCCGAATACTGGCAGGTTCGCCTTGGCAAACCGCTCGAAAGCGAAACACTGGAAACCGTTGGCCATATTGCTGCCAAGGATATCCGCAAGGCCGAAGTTTTAAAACAGCTTGGGGTAGATTTTTGTTGCGGTGGTAAGCAGACGCTTAAGGAGGCCGCTCATAGTGTTGGTCTCGATGAAATTGAATTGCGCAGACGGTTAAACCAATCCGAAGAGCTTCCTATAGCCTGCCCACCGCTAAATTTTAAAGATTGGGATATCGATTTTTTAAGTGATTATATTAAGAATGTTCATCATCGGTATGTCCGGGAAAAAGGACCGATTATTCAGGAACTTGCACATAAAGTGGCCGATGTGCATGCACAGCAGCATCCCGAGCTGGTCAACTTGTCCCAAGAACTCGATGCCTTTCTTGATGACCTTTACCATCATTTGGATAAAGAGGAGAAGCAGCTCTTTCCGGCAACCAAGAATGAACAAGAATTGACCAGCAAACAGGTAGATCAGCTCATTCAATTTTTGATTTCCGAACACGAAGATTCAGGAAAGGAACTTCAGCAGTTGCGCAAAATTACCCAAAATTACACATTGCCAGCCAATGCCTGCAATTCCTACACGTCATTATTTTCACAGATCGAATCTTTCGAATCCGATCTTTTGCAGCATATCCACCTGGAGAATAATATTTTATTTCCAAAGTTGCTCGCGAGCTACGGTGTTCAAATGAATTAAAAACTAGAAAAGCCATGCGGATAAACCAGCATACCAAGATTTCAGAACTGATCAGCTATAATGACTTAAGCATTGAAGCCATTGCAGCTATTGCCAAACCCTTGCGTAAGATCCGGATCCCGGTGTTGCGTCGGATACTGGCCCCTCGGGTCTCCATAGGCGAAGCAGCAAAAATTGGCGGATGTTCGGTTGCAGATTTTCGTGCTGCGCTGGTACCGCTCGGCTTTATTTGGATGTCAGATGGAGCTGAGAAAGTCAATGATCCATTCGATGCAGCAGAGCGGCCAAGTTGGATGGATGATGCAGCAGTGACGGTTGCATTCGATGTGAGACCCCTATTGGAAATGGGGCAAGATCCATTAAAAGATATTTTTCAGTTGTATCGCTCACTCGTCGCAGGAGGGATTCTTTGCATCAGCAATTCATTTGTCCCCATTCCATTGATTAGGCGTATGGAGGAGCGTGGAGTGCCAAGCTATAGCCACGAATGGGCGGAGGGCGAATTCAGAAGTTACTTTTATAAAAAAGATACAGTGCTGTCCGTTCAGCCTGCTGAGGGCGATCATATTTCATTTGTGCCGAAACGACTTTTTGAGCAGAAATTAGCGCGACTTTCCGCGCTTCAACTTGTTACATTGGATGTCAGGACATTGCCTATGCCGCAGCCCATGGAATCAATTCTTGAGGCCCTTGCTCAACTGAAAGCCGATGAGGTTGTCTATGTAAAACATCGGAAGGTTCCGCTCCATTTACTAGAAGAACTGGATCATTTTTCTTATCGGATTTTCATCCATGAACAACATCCTGGAGATGTCCATCTGTTAATTTACCCCGTTAAATAAAATGGCACATATTGCTATTCATAAGAGCCCAGAAGCGTATGCTGTATTGCCGTTTTTTATCACTGCGGGCATTTTTTTTCTACTGTTCAGCTTCCTCTTGGTTTTTAGCGGGGGGCAGCTCTTTGGGCACCATTTTCAACCAAAAGTGCTGGCAATCGTCCATAGCCTAGCACTAGGTTGGGGCACGATGGTGATTTATGGAGCGGCGTATCAGCTGGTGCCGGTTATTTTTGAACGTTCACTTCGCTCTTCCAAATTGGCATTTTTCAGTTATATCCTATTGACATCGGGAACCTGTGTGTTGATTTATAGTTTCTGGTATTTCAAGATCGGTTTACTCATGTGCGTTGGAGGGCTATTGATTACGCTCAGCTCCTACCTGTACTTCTACTTGCTGTGGATGACGACTAAAGATGTGGAGCATCTATTTGAACTACGCCTTTATTTTACGTTCTCGGCCTTCTGGCTTTGTTTTACAACCACCTTAGGCCTTTTGCTTGCCATTAATTTAGCCCATGGTTTTCTAACAAAAAGTCACCTCGATATCCTAAAGCTACACGCCCACGTCGGTATTGTTGGTTGGTTTTTGCAGTTGATCCTGGGAGCGGGAGCGAAGATGCTGCCGATGTTTCTCTTGGGACAATCCACCAAAACAAAGTGGCTTTATGTTTCGGTCATTTTGATAAACCTTGGATTGGTACTTTTTTTATTGGACGGATACAGCCATCCTGTGGGATTAAGATCTCTTACCTTTGGAGCAATAGTGCTATTGGGAGTAGTTTGCTGGGCCGTTTTTGTCGTGGATTGTTTTGTGCACCGGGCTCGTAAGGTACTGGATATTCCGATGAAACATAGTTTCATTTCCTTTTTGAGTTTATTGTTCGCGTTTCTCACCTTACCTATGGTTGTCCGGCAGGAGTCTGGTAATTGGGTGAATTTATATGCCGTATGGGTGTTTTTTGGATGGATAACGGGTATTATTTTAGGGATGACCTATAAGACCCTGCCTTTTATGATCTGGAATTGGCGCTATAAAGATCTCAATGGCATCAAAAAAATACCTTTGCCCAAGGAACTTTATAGTCAGCGATTACTTTCTATACAATATTATCTTTACCTAGTGGCGCTTGTCGTCATGGCGGTTGCTGTAGCCGGTCAATTCAGGTGGGTATTATACTGTGCAGCCTGGCTTTGGGCAGCACTTGCTGCTGTTTATGTTGTCAATGTCGGAAAAGTAGTTTTTCATCAAAGAAAAAGTAAATAAACTACGCACCTCGCCTATATATTTAATGAAAGATACCATGAAAATTGATCTAACAAAACCGGAGGCTTCCGATCAGTTAAAAGCTGTTCAGGTATTGATGCTTGTGATGGATCCCGAATTGGGGATCAACATCGTAGATATGGGCTTAATTTATGATATTAATTTAACCGATCCCAGTCGTATTGTTGTTACCATGACGTTATCTTCATCCTATTGCCCGATGGGCGACTCTATCGTTCATGGCGTTGAAAAAACATTGCAACAGCAATTTCCACAGCGGGCAATAATTATCGAGCTCGTTTGGGATCCTATTTGGACTCCCGATCGGATCAGCGAAGAGGGAAAGAGCCTATTGGAACGAGAATGATTTCTTGAAGAATAAATTCACCTCCCTATTTCCGCTATTCGCCGAGTTTTCCCGATCGTTAGTCTAAAGCCTTTAGGCTAAGGGCCTATTGTGTTGTAGTTTTGAGTCAACAAATAAGAACAAAAGTACTAACACAATAAAAAAAAACATTATGAAAGTATTAGTAAAAACATTCGCAGCAGCAGCTTTAATCGCCGTATCTACATTTGCTATGGCAGCTGAAGGACCTGGAGCAAAAGCAACAAAAGAAAACGTTAACCTTTCCACAGCTGACTTCGCTTTAGAGCACTATGTTGCGGTCACTACGGAGGGAGAATCAGCAGGCGTGGAGCAGTTATTTGCAGCTGATTTTAATCAAAAGATTCAAGCTTCCAATGCGCAGTCTAACAGCCGCAGCGAAGTGGTTAAATCCTTGAAAAAACAAAAGGGCGAAAAGCTGAACTGTACAGTAAGCACAGATATCATCGAGGAATCGACAGACTATATGGTCGCTAAAGTGACTTTGAAATTTGAGAATTTCACCAAAACAGATTTAGTTACCTTGGAGCGTGTAGGTAATGATTGGAAAGTATCTAAATCAATCAATTCGTATAAATAAGAGCCATCTCAAATAAATATATATATGTTGTAGAGCCATGTCGGGAGATGTGGCTTTTTCATGATCTATTTAAAATAGCGAGTTGCCTCGGGGATAGCCAGCTAGTGGAGCTCAATTAGAATAATTAAGTAGAAAGAATAGATGAATCTAGGAGAAGAATTAGGAGAAGAGATTAAAGGAATAGAGTTGTTATAACGCTCGTACAATGGGCTGTGAGCTATTTCAGAAGGAAAAATGTAAAT
>NZ_DJTD01000030.1:0-59833 GCF_002440385.1 Sphingobacterium sp. UBA6317
AATAAATTTGAGACAGCTTCTTAATGTTAGTGTGATTTATTATTTTCAATTAGTTCAACACCAATTCGGTGTTGACAATGATGTCGACATCAGAAGCAACCGCTTCTACACCTGAAGGTAATTTATCATTGTATTTCATGCCGAAATCCTGACGGTTAATTTTTGTTTTAGCTGTAAATCCAGCACGTGTTTTTCCCCAAGGATCCGTAATGATTCCACCGTTTTGTGTTACCTCGAAAGTTACTTTTTTCGTTACATCACGGATCGTCAGATCCGCTATCATCTCATATTTTCCTTTTACTTTCGCATTTTTAAAACTGATAGACTTTAATGTCATTTTAGGGAATTTTTCCGCAGCAAAAAAATCATCGGTCTTCAAGTGGTTGTCACGTGCAGCAATGCGCGTATCGATACTGTTGACGTCGATAGAGAAATTAACTTTGGCATTATTGAAACTTGTTCCTGTTGGGGTTTCAACTGTTCCTTCTACCTTAGTAAATTCACCATCAACAAAGCTGATACCAAGGTGTTTTACATCAAATCTTGCGTTGGTATGTGCAGGGTCTGCAGACCATTTTACTTGTGCCACAGCAACATTAACCATTAATACTGCTACTGCCAGAATTTGGAAAAATTTATTCATCTTATTTTCTTTTTTTATTTATCTAACCTTCAAAAGTTCAAATTGTTTGTTTGAACAAGCTTCTGCAAAGGTGGGATAAACAGACAAAGAAAAAATTGATGTAGGTCAAGAATTTCGATTCGGCTTTAAGATCTGCCTTTTTAGGCGGCTAAGAAACTCCTGCGTAACACCAAGATAGGAGGCTAATTGCATATTGGAGATCCTCGGATAGATTTTAGGGTACCTTTTGATGAAATCCAGATAGCGTTCCTGTGCAGTGAAACCTATGCTCGAGATAATACGGTGCTGCGATGCGATTTGCGCACGTTGTGCCATAATCCTGGAGAGTTTCTCGAAGATGGGATGATCTTCGTAAAGTTTGTCCTTAGCCTTTTTTGAAAGGGTCAGGACGACGGAGTTTTCCAGGGCCTGAATGTTTTGGAGGGCCGGCTCCTGATAATTGAAGCTGGCAATATCACCGATCCACCAATCTTCAATTGCAAACTGTAGGATATGTTCAATCCCATCGGCGGTGACATAGAATGATTTAAATAAACCGCTGATTACGTATGCTTCATGGTGGCATACCTCGCCTGCCCGGAGAAAGTATTCTTTTTTCTTTATTTTCCGTACCTGATAACGTGAGACGATGTCATTTAGTTCTTCCTCAGTGACATCAATACGCTGTTTTACAAATTCCCTGAATTGTTCCATTTGGCTGTAAAATACGAATTTTTTGCCATGCTAATTGAATAAGTTGTCCAATTCCTATCAATTCTAAGGTAAAATAATTCAGTTGCAGGGGATTTCTTGCATTCAATTTTGTCAACACGGTGATAAAATCTACATCTTGGTGTAATATTTGACCGGATATTCGCAAAATTCAGATAGTTTGATCAATAATTGGTATCTTTTGTCAGATTTAAAATATTTGAATTGCTATAACTATAAAAGTGTCTCATGAAGTTTGTCGCCCCCAACACCCTTGAAAATGATAAGGTCGTATTACGCATCATCGAACCAACGGATTTTGATACGCTGTATCAGGTTGCCAAAGATCCCCTGATCTGGGAACAGCATCCCAATAAGGATCGCTGGAAGGAAGAGGTTTTTCAGGGATTTTTTGAAGGGGCCTTGGAAAGTAAGGCTGCTTATTTGATCCTGGATAAGGAAAGTGGAGCCTGCATTGGGAGCACCCGGTACTATGGACTTGATGAGGCGGAAAAATCTATTTTTGTTGGATATACGTTTTATGCCCGTGCGTATTGGGGGGCAGGAATTAATCCCTTGGTCAAAGAGATGATGTTTGACTTTGCCTTCAACTTTGTGGATCGAATCTATCTGCATGTGGGGGCAGAAAACTATCGTTCTCAGAAGGCCGTGGAACGTTTGGGCGCTATTAAAGTGGCCGAAAAGATGGTCAGCTATGTAAATGAGCCAGAACGTAAAAATTTTGAATACGCATTGGAAAAATCCGCTTGGCGGCGGATCAAGAGATAAAGCCTTATTATCCCTTGATGCCGCTAAGTATACTGCCGATAATGACGGTTAATACAATCAATGTAATGATGATATAAAGTCTGTCCTTTTCGATTACAAAACCAAACAGTGAACCAATCACCCGTACGATAGGTGTACAAATCAATAAAAGAACACCCAGCTGTATAACTTGGGGAATATTTCGGCTAAATGCCCCCGAAATAATTCCAGTAATTGTTGTATTGGAATTCCCTTCACCGACAAAATCTCGATAATTCGGTACGGTGTCCTGTCCATGAACAATCAGGTAGAAGATACCGCCGAGAATAAGAATAGAGGAAGCCAATATAACGCCTATTCTTAAAATTTGTCCTACCAACAGTGAGATGTCTTTGTCTCCCCAATAGTGTTTCGAAAATACTTGTTTCATTTTGAGTAATTAGGTCCTTCATTGCCTAGCGGAAGGACGTTACAAACTTAAAATCCTAAATCTGGTAAGCTACCGTTTTTAGAATTTATGCTGGAATCCGTTGAAGATCATTTCCAAGGCCACCAAAGTAATAGCGACGGCGAAAATGATACGTAAAGTCTTTGGGTTCATGCGCTTTAAGAGTTTGGATCCTGTAATGGCACCGCATAATACACCCAGGATAACCGGAAAAGCAATACCTGGATCCATATATCCTCTTTGTAAATAGACCACTGCAGAAGCAGCTGCGGTGACACCGATCATAAAGTTGCTCGTTGTCGTACTGACTTTAAATGGAATTTTCATCATGCTGTCCATCGCGAGTACTTTAAGGGAGCCCGAACCAATGCCTAATAATCCGGAAAGTATTCCTGCAACCCCCATCAAAGAGAAGCCGCCGACGACGTTGGTCAGCTTATACGGGATCAATTTTCCATCAGCAGGGTAGGTGCTATTCAGTTTCAATTTTTCAGCCAAAGCAGAACCGCCGGATAGCGCATGTTCGTTTTTCTTCCGTATAGTCATTGCTGCGGAGAAGATCAGTACAATACCAAAAATGATTGCAATGGTATTCGTCGGCATGTAAATGGCGATGACAGCCCCGATAACAGCACCAATCGTGGTCGCTATTTCTAAAAACATGCCAAGCCGGATGTTGGTGATGCCTTCTTTGACATAGGCTGTGGCTGCACCGGATGATGTCGCTATGGAAGCCAACAAGGCCGCTCCAATGGCATAACGGATGTCAACATGAAACAGAAGAGTCAATAAAGGGATGACAACGACCCCTCCGCCTAAGCCTGTCAGGGATCCTAAGAGTCCTGCTACAAAAGCACCCAGGAGAAGGATGATTGTAAAGGTGAGAATAGTCATAAATATGTGTTTGTTTGTGTGATCCAAAAAACAGCAGCTGTTTAATGGAAGGTAATTTGTTGTAAACTTAAGGGCTTTTTATTGCTTTTGAAACTTTAAACCTGGAATAGATACAAATGTTACATCAAAAGTATTATCAAAAAAATGGTACTGCCTGTCGCTTCACAGCCTGAGGCAGTACCGATGACCTTTATTGGTCTAAGTATATAGTATATAAAATATGGACAATATTATTCAGCTATTGTTTGTTGTACCTTTTCTTTTCTGTTGAAGATATCGTAGATGATTGGGAATACCAACAATGTCAATATCGTCGCTGAGATTAATCCGCCAATGATGACGATCGCCAAAGGTTTCTGTGATTCCGAACCTATACCGGTCGATAATGCAGCCGGCAACAGCCCGATGGAAGCCATGAGTGCCGTCATGACCACAGGTCGTGTTCGCGATTTTACACCTTTATAAATTGATTGGTCATTGGGTAGGCCTTCCTTCTTATTCTGATGGAATTCTGAGATCAGGATAACACCATTCTGGATACAGATCCCGAATAATGCGATCATACCTACCCCTGCCGAGATTCCAAAATTCATACCCGTCACGTGCAAGGCGATAATTCCACCGATCAGTGCAAAAGGAACGTTAGCCAACACGAGCAGCGAATCCTTGATATTTCCGAATAGAATAAACAATAGAAAGAAGATGACGATCAAACTGATCGGTACAACCTGTGCTAGGCGGTGTGTCGCACGCTGCTGATTTTCAAATTGTCCAGTCCAGCCAATAGAATATCCTTCCGGAAGCTTAATTTTACTTACTTTTTGTTGTGCTTCAGCTATGGTGCTTCCTAAGTCACGGTCACGGATGGAAAATTTGATGCCGATATAACGTTTGATGTTGTCGCGATAGATAAAAGCAGCACCATTATCTTTTTCAATGGTCGCGATACTTTTCAACGGAATTAATGTGCCATCACCACATGGAACCATCAGCTGTGCAATATCCTTTTCTGTTTTCCGATATTCGGGCGCATAACGCAGTCGAATGTTGAATTTGCGCTCACCATCGTATAAAATGGAAGCGGTCTTTCCGCCAAAGGCCATTTCCAGTACCGCCTGTGCATCTGCTGGCAGGACATTGAATGCCGCCATACGGGTCCGATCCAATACCACACTAACTTCAGGTTGGCCGATATTTAAGATGATACCAGGTTCTTTAATACCTTGAATACCTTTGACCTGTGCATAAACTTCTTTCGCCAGGCGGTCTAAGGTCGCGAGGTTATCGCCAAAGATCTTGATGCCGTTTTCGGCCTTGAAACCAGCAACGGCTTCAGCAACATTATCCGAGATAGGCTGCGAATAGTTATAGGTGATCCCCTGGAATTGTTTGAGTTTATGGTCCATCTCTTCAATCAGCTGATCCATGGTGATTTTACGTGTCCATTCCTCTTTAGGTTTTAGGGCCACAGCAAACTGAACAAAGCCAAACCCATTGGGGTCGGTACCGTCGTTGCTTCGTCCAGTTTGGGAAAGTACGCCGGTGACCTCAGGAAAAGTTTCTAAAGTACCCTTTAACAGTTTGGTTGTTTTAACCGATTCACGTAATGAAGTGCTCATGGGCATCTCGGCAGTAACCCAAAGGGAACCTTCATTTAATGTCGGTAAAAACTCTGTCCCTAAAAATTTTGCAGAAAATAAGATTGCAGCTAGTAAAGTAATTGCAACGATCATACTCAGACGCTTGTTTCGGAATGTAAATCCAAAACCTTTGGCGACAATTCTATTCCAGAATTCAACAAATGGATTGTGGCGTTCTTTTACATTTTTATTGAGCAGAATATGCGATAAAGCCGGAACGAGTGTCAAGGTAAACAGTAATGCACCCAGCAAAGCAAAACCCAGGGTAAAGGCTAGTGGCGAAAACATCTTTCCTTCTACTTTTTGGAAGGAGAATATGGGCATCAAGGAGGTGATGATAATCAGCTTGGAGAAAAAGATTGCTTTTCCCAAACCTGTTCCTGTCTGTTTGATCCAGCCGGCTTTGGCCATTTTGTTGAATTTCTCCATACCCAGCTTATGAGCCTGGTGATCCAACATGACAAATATCCCTTCCACCATGACCACGGCACCGTCGATGATAATACCAAAGTCTACTGCACCCAAAGAAAGCAGGTTGGCGTTCATACCAGCTAGTTTAATACATAGAAAAGCAAAAAGTAAGGCGAGGGGGATAATGATAGAAACGATGACCGTCGTGCGCCAGTCTGCCATAAAGAGCAATACCATCAAGGTGACGAGGACAATACCTTCAATCAAGTTGTGCATAACGGTATGGGTCGTGAAATCCATGAGATTGTCACGGTCATAGAAGGTTTGCATTTTGACATCTTTGGGAAGGATTTTGTTGTTGAGCTCGTCTATTTTCGCTTTTACAGCGGTCAAGACCTCTCTTGGATTTTCGCCTTTCCGCATCACGATGGTTCCTGCTACCACATCATCATTCTTACCAAAACCAGCTTGGCCCACCCGAGGCATTGCGCTTTCTCTTACCTCGGCTACATTTTTAACAAAGACCGGATTTCCCTTTTGGTTGATTACCGTGATGTTTTCGATATCATTGATCGAGTTGACCAAACCAATACCGCGTACGACGTAGGACTGGCCACTTTTTTCGATGACATCTCCACCGACGTTCAGGTTACTTTTGCTGACAGCATCAAATACCTGTAACGGGGTCAGATTAAATTTGTCGAGTTTGATGGGGTCGGTACTTATTTCGTAAACCAAATCCTGTCCACCAAAAACGTTGATATCGGCTACACCAGGTACACCACGCAAAGCGCGGTCAATGACCCAGGTCTGCAAAGTAAGGAGGTCGCGCGAATTGCGTTGATCGCTATGCAATGTATAACGGAAGATTTCGCCTGTAGGGCCGTAGGGGGGTTGTACTTCAGGGTCGACATTGTCTGGCAGGCTCACAGACCGCATGAGGTTGTTGACCTGATTGCGGGCAAAAGTGTCGTCTACACCATCATCAAAGATGATTTTAACAATAGAAAGGCCAAACATGGTGGTGCTCCGTATGCTAGTTCTCTTTTGGACTGGACTCATGCCCAGTTCGATTGGTGTCGTTACGAAGCGTTCGACTTCCTCCGCACTCCTTCCGTTCCACTGGGTAATGATGGTTATTTGTGTATTGGTCACATCGGGAAATGCCTCAATGGGCATGCTTTTAAAGCTAATGAAACCAGCAATAGCCAAAATACCGACCCAAATAAAGGTAAACGCTTTATTTTTAATGGAAAAGGCGATGATATTTTTAATGAATTTGTTCATTCGTGTAAATGCTAAGACCGATTAATTATTCAATGCTCTATAGATCAAAAGTTTATTGTTGACAACAACTTTTTCACCTTCCTGTAGCCCCGTAGCCATGTAAGTTGTTCCTTCGTTTTGTTTGATCGGCAATATTTCGCGAATCTTAATATCATTTTGGGATTTATAGATCAATACGAAATATTTGTTTTGATCGAAAATGACCGCATCAGAAGGAACTGCGAGCGCTTCCGTATTGGAGCGATGCAACACTTTAATGGTCGCTTTACTATCCGGAATAAGTAAACCATCCTTGTTGTCTAGCACCACGCGTGCCTGCATTGAATTCGTTTGGGGATCGATGATCTTAAAGATTTTATCAATACTGCCCTGGAATTTTTTGTCGGGGTAGCTCAGGGTAGACACAATAGCCGGCATGCCCATACTAATCTTGTCGATATCCGTTTCGTTGACGTTAAGAATTGCCCATACATCTTTTGTATTGGCCACATCAAAGATGTTGTCGCTGCGGTCACTACGCAACTGCATGTCCTTATTGATGTTCTTTTGGACGATGTAGCCATCGATTGGAGATACGACCGAATAAATATTACCTGTACGCACATTGTAGATCTGACTGACGGCCTCTGAACGACGTAGTTGCTCTTTGGCTTTGGTTAATTGCCCCTTTGCTTCCAGCATGTCTTTGTCTGTACTCAGTTTACCATTATACATGTCTTCGGCCACACGGTAGTTTTTCTCGGCGAGTAACACATCGGTTCTAGCATCGGAAAGATCCTTTTGTATACCGGCAACTTCCGTACTTCTGATTGTTGCCAATACCTGACCTTTATGGACATAATCACCCAGAGAAACATTAACGGAGACCACATTCCCCCCAACGAGCGGGAAAATATCAATGTAATTGTTTTGATCGGCCGATATCTTTCCAAAGAAGTTGAGTTCTTCGGTCACATTTTCTTTTTTTACCGTAGCAAAACTTGTCGATTTAAGCATCGTCTCACTAATTTCGAAACCTTTGACAATGGCTGCATTATCTGTTTCTTTATGATTTTGGCAAGAGTAAAGTAGTACTAATGCCACAGCGGCTATAAGAAGTTTTTTAGTTGACATGAGTTGAATTAAATATGGAATTTTGAGCCAGGTAGTTTAATTGTTCGGCGTTGAGAATAATTTCCTTTTTCATATCGTATAGCTTAAGAATGGATATGCGATAGCTGTCCATAAAATCCGTGAACTCAACTAGAGAAATATTCCCTTTTTTAAAATTATTGAATATGCCATCATAGACCACAGCGATGTTATGCAGGTCGTCTGGTGTGATAGTAAAATATTGGGTATATTGATTTTCCCAGGACTGATAGTTTGAACGGATCTGTGATTCCAGCAGCTGCCGTTGGACTTCAATATTTTTCTTTGCCTCTTCTTCGGCGTATTTCGCTTTGATCACATTTCCTTTATTTTGTTTCCACAACGGGATCGGAATGGCGGCTGTGACATTGAGCTCATTGCGGAATACACCTCCATTTTGGCTGTAGGAAAGACCAAGGTTGATATCCGGTGTGTTTAAAGACTGTTGCCATCTGGTAAATAACTGTGCGCTTTCCGAGATCTTCAAGGCAAATTGATAATCGGCATTGTTTTCCAAGGCCAATTGGTAGATGTTTTCCAAAGGCATTGTTGGCTTTACGGCAAGTTCCTGATCTGCTTCTTGATCTGTTAACTTTGGTAATACATCTTCCTGACTGGAAATAAGCACACGTAATTGCTGCTGTAGATTGATACTATTATTAATTGCTGTCGTTTTTTCGTTGTTGAGATCAATGGCCATTGTTTGAAGGCGAACCTGATCTTTTAAAGAAACGTTTCCTTTTTTCCCTTGCTCTTTATAAGCGGCGAGCAGATTATTGAGGTAATCCAGCTGAATTTTAATATCGGCCAACTTATGTTGCTCAAAGTAAAGGGAGTAGAAAGTTGTACGCAGCTGGGCGCGAAGGCTTGCCAGCAATTGGCTAAATTGTAGCTTAGCAAGTTCAACATTTGATTTGGCAAATTCAACTTCATTCTTCTTTTTTCCACCGAGATAAATCAATTGGGATACACTTGCTTCCTTGGATTGACCAATATGAAATGTTTTTTTGTTCTGTGGGTCGTAGGCATTGGCAGACAGTTCCAACTGTGGCAGATCCCATATTTTGGCTTGTATGACGTCTGCCTCGGCTTGACTGATGTCATATTGTTGCGCGAGTAGGGAGAGATTACTTTTAATAAAAGCCTCTTCGCATTCTTGAAGCGTCATCTTTTTTCCCGAGATCTCACTTTGCTTTATTCCAAATGTACTTTCATGAATGCTCAAGTAATCTGCCTGTGGTGGTTTTTGTTGAGCAAAAGCCATGCTATTGCAAAGCAATAAAAATATAAGGGGTGTCTTTGTCATGTGTTTCAAAACTTATGTAACAAAATAACTGGTCGAAGATTAAAGACCCCTTAATAAATGCTTAAAAAAAGCTTAAAAAAGCATGTTTTTCAGATCGGCGGATAGCTATGGATAGGTATAATAATATATGCGTTTATTGCTCATAGACTTGACATTGTCTACCGCACTTAAGCAACTATACTTCCCGGTTCGGAAACAATTTAAATAGTAATACAAAAGTATGCGTAGATTGTTTTAGATCGGCCTGATATGCTATTGTTGCTTGATGCGATTGCATGATACGCTGAACGATACGTAACCCTAGGCCCGATCCTGTTGTTTCACTTGCGTTTTCACCGCGGCTGAATGCATCAAAAATTCGTTTTTGGTCGATTGTACTCAAGGCCGGGCCAGTATTGCTGACAAGCACTTTAAGTTCCCACGTTGATTCTACAATCATTACTTTTACCTCCTTGGTATCGGAATAAAGCGCGGCATTTTTAAATAAATTCACAAAAGCGATTTCAATCAATTGAGCAGAACAGAAAATACTCAGTTTGGGATCTTCGATTCCGCCAATTGAAAAATCCAGTTGTAGGTCGGGGAATACCTTGGCTACCTTTTCATAAGCCGTAAAGATAATTTCATCAATTCTTTCCTCCGCATAAGTCATTTTCAAACGCTCGGAGTCGAATTTTGAAAGTAACATCAACGAATCGGTTACCTCCGAAAGATGTAAGGTTTCTTTGGATATATTACGCAATACCTGCCTTACTTCTTCGCTCAACTGATTCTGATGATAAAGGTTCTCCAGCTGGAAGGACATTCGGGCAAGCGGTGTTCGCAATTCATGAGAGGCGCTGGAATTAAATTCTTTCTGCGATTCGAAAGCAGCCGAAAGCCGTAGCAGCATGGTGTTAAATGCTCGGGTTAGTACAGCAATCTCATCTGTTTTACCGGTATACTCGACAGGTTTGGTCAGTTTGCTGGCATTGATCTGGGTGATATTATCTTTTAATTTATCGAGTGGGATCAATAAACGTTGGATAAGGTTATAACTGAATATCCAGACCAGCACAGCGCTCAGTACAAATAATATGGTTAGGACGAGCGCCAGATGATCCATTTTTTCATTCCCGGAGTAATCCTGTGCTTTTACGATAATATAATAAGGTAAACCGTTGATGCGGTAATATTTGGCCAAGGTTTCGTATTGATCCTGATAGTAGAAAATCTGTTTTTCCTGATTTAGCCGATTGACAATCGAGGCATTCCAGGTAATGGTCTGATCATTTACGGTGCTGAAGACCAGTTGTTTGTTTTTGTCAAGGATGATCACATCTTCATAGAAGAGGCCATCTTCGTCATCGTGGAAATAGTTTTTGTAAGACTGACGGTTGAAATAAGGATTACTGGCGATGTAATGGGAGATATTATCCAATTTATCAATCAGTCGCTGGCGAAATTGATCTTTCCGAAAATCGAAACTAGCATAGTAGATAATCAACATCGCCATACCGAAAAGGACGGAGAATGCAATGCTAAAGCTAATCGCTATCTTCTTTTTTAAATTCATTTTTCTGCCGATAGGTAATAACCAAATCCAGGCCTTGTATGGATTAGTTTATTTTCAAAGTTTTTATCAATTTTCTTTCGTAAAAAGTTGATGTAAACTTCAATTGTATTCTGTGTTGTTTGAAATTGGTTTTGCCATACTTCCTCCGAAATATGTTGCTTGGATAAGGTGCGGCCCTTTGCCTGCGCTAAGATAAGCAGCAGTTGAAATTCTTTTTGAGTAAGATTAATTTCTTCATTTGCACGTAGTACACGGGCCTCATCAGGATAAATGATCAGATCATCGACTACCCATGTTTTTGTTTCATTGCTTTCGCTATGTTGTTGTCGACGCAGTAGGGAATAGATCCGCATCAGTAACTCATCTAAAACAAAAGGTTTGACCAAATAGTCATCCGCGGCCCGGAGAAATGCCTCCTTTTTATCATCTATATCGTCGTATGCTGAGAGAATAATAATTGGGGTAAAGGCGTCATGGCTTCTTATCTTTTTACAAATCTCCAGTCCATTGATTTTGGGCACGTTGATATCCAATAGATAAAAACCATATTTTTTCTGGTGTGTTTTGGCCAAAAACTCAATTCCATCAAAGGCTTGATCACAGGTAAAACCCTGGCTTAACAGAAAAGAGCGAATCTCCTTAGAGAGTACCTTGTCGTCTTCGAGCAGCAAAATGTCCACCATATGTATATCTGTTGTGTTTTCGTAAAAATAAACAAATTTTTGTCATCCTATCAAGGAGATATTTTCTGAGCGCTTAATTTGGTAACATAAGATTTACACGAAGAAATATGAAACAAAAAGAAATCTAAGTAGATTCAAATCGAAATTATAAATAAGTATTATGGAAAGCAGAAGAGAATTCCTCCGAAAGACCCTACTATTTTCGGGAGCAGCAGGTATTGCCAGCTTTATGCCCGCATCGATCCAGAAAGCCTTTGCGATAGACCCTGCCCCAGGAAGCAGTTTTTTAGATGCCGAGCATATTGTCATCCTGATGCAGGAGAACCGCTCCTTTGACCATACGCTAGGTAGTCTTTCGGGAGTTCGGGGGTTTAATGATCCCCGTTCGATACGTTTACCAAACGGTTTACCCGTCTGGTATCAAACGGATAAAGCGGGAAAAACTTATGCTCCTTTTCGATTAAATCTGAAAGAAAGTAAAGTGACCTGGATGGGTTCGCTTCCACATAGTCGAGCAAGCCAGGTGGATGCCTTTAACCAAGGACGTTACGATCATTGGCTGTTATCGAAGCAATCAGGGAATAAACAATATGCGGCGATGCCACTGACATTGGGATACTTTACACGGGAAGATCTACCTTTTCATTATGCCTTAGCGGATGCTTTTACAGTATGTGACCAGAATTTTTGCTCGGGCATGACAAGCACGACGCCTAACCGTTCCTTTTACTGGACGGGTAAGATTACAGAGATGAAAGATGGTCTGCAAAAAGTGAATATTCGGAACGATGACTTTGGCTATGGTAAAATGACCTGGGCAACTTTTCCGGAATTGCTTGAAAAGAACGGCATTAACTGGCGTTTCTATCAAAATGAGACCAGCTGTGGCGGAGGTTTTTCTGGACAGGAAAGAGCATGGTTATCCAATTTTGGGTGTAATCTACTGGAGTTTTTTCAGGCTTATCAAGTTAAATTTAAGGAGAACTATATCAGAAGCCTGGAAACACAGGTTCGGGATTTGCCCATGCAGATTTCTAAGTTGGAAGAGAAGTCACCTTCTTCCGAGGAACAAGCAGAAAAGATACGCGCTGATATTCGCAAAAAAAGTGAAGCACTGGAGCGAGCTGAGACCGAACTAAAGGAATTCAATGCAAACAATTATAACAAGCTAAGTGATTTTACGAAATCATTAAATGAGCGGGCGTTTACGGTAAACAAGGGGGATAAAAATTACAGGTCGCTTGATACCTTACGTTTTAAGACACAGGGAAAAAAAAGCACGCTGGAAGTCCCTAAAGGAGATATTCTTTATCAATTCCGTAAAGACGTTGATACCGGGAAACTGCCTGCCGTATCCTGGTTGGCCGGTCCGCAGAATTTTTCGGACCACCCGAGTGCGCCCTGGTATGGAGCTTGGTATGTATCTGAAGTCTTAGATATCTTAACGAAGAACCCCGAAGTTTGGAAAAAAACAATTTTTATCATTACCTATGATGAAAACGATGGTTACTACGACCATGTTAAACCTTTTCTGGTGCCAGATTTAAAGAAGAAAGATACAGGTGCATGTTCTCCAGGGATCGATACGGAGGTGGAGATGGTTCGTTTAGAAAATGAGCTAAAACAGGGGATTCCTAAAAAACAGGCACGCGAAGGGGCTGTGGGCCTAGGTTTTCGTGTTCCCATGTATATTGCGTCGCCTTGGTCGCGCGGTGGTAAGGTCTGCTCTCAGGTATTTGATCATACCTCTACTTTGCAATTTTTGGAATCTTTCTTTAATAAAAAGCTGAACAAGAATCTGCATTTGGAAAACATCAGTGCATGGCGTAGAACAATCTGTGGGGATTTAACAAGCGCCTTTACACCTTTTACGCAGCAAAAGGAACAACTTCCTTTTCTTGATCGGGATCAATATATCGAAACGATATACAATGCGCAGTTCAAAGAAGACCCGCGAGGCTTTGTTGAGGTTAAGGATCCTGATCTAGCAACTAAAAACGGATGGATTCCGGGATTTGACCGAATACAGGAGCGGGGGATTCGTAAATCCCTGCAATTGCCTTATGCGCATGATGCGGTGGGCTATGTGAAAGATGGACAGTTTCATCTGGCGATGACTGTAGACAACAAGTTTTTCGGAAAAAAGACTTCCGGTACAGCTTTCAACGTGTATAGTCCGTTGGAATATCGTGATGAACAGGGGCAAAGTGAAACCTACCGCAATTGGAATTTTGCGGTGAAGGCCGGTGATCGTTTGACATATCAGTGGGACCTGGCACGATTTGCAGGAGACCGCTATGCTTTTGAATTACATGGTCCAAATGGTTTTTATCGAAAATTTTCTGGACAGAAAGGAGCTGTGGCGCTAGCGGCAACCGTTTCTCCGGAGCTCAAAGCGCTGACTCAGGCGGCAACAGGAAAATTGCAATTGAAACTCGGGAACAATAGCGACCAGCGGGTAACCGTAGTTGTCGAGAGCCTTAGCTATGGAAAATATGCCGTAACGAAAGAAATCGCTCCCGCCGAAGAAGTGCCACTGATCCTCGATGTTGAAAGGCAAGGGAATTGGTATGATATTGCTGTACGACTCAAGGAAGACAGCAGCTTCCTCATTCAGCTCGCAGGGCGATTGGAAACAGGTGTCGAGTGTACAACTGATCCATTATTAGCATAACCTATACTTGTTTCCGCAGGAATGGCGGCCAATTCTTTTTGACTGGTCTACCTGCTGTTGCTATATAAGTTTATCAATCGTATCCGGTTGACCTTATTTACAAGCGGACAAATAAGGCCTCCGGATGGTGTTTTTCTATATAACGACGAAGATATAATTCCGTATCAGAACTTATGGTGCGGTCTTTATGAACGGGGAACGTGTTGTAAACCAGGGTGTGTAGATTGATCTTGCGCTTGGCGATAGCTTCCAGACTTAGTAAGGTATGATTGATACTCCCTAATTTTCCGGATGTGACAAAAATAAGAGGATATTGCATTTCTTGGATGTAATCAATAATCAGATAATCTTCTTTTAATGGAACCATCAATCCACCTGCGCCCTCAATAAGCACAGCATCGTAGCGATGGCTTAATGTCAAGCTTGCCTGTCTGATCTTGGTAAAATCAATTTCACGATTATCTAGGCGCGCTGCCAGATGCGGGGAGGCCGGGTAGGTGAAAATCTCCGGCATGGTGATTTTCTGATGATCTTCCACCGTTAATGGGATTTCCATGAGTTGGCGATGCAGGACGATATCTTCGGAAATAGCTGTATTTCCAGTTTGTACCAGCTTTTGAGTAATGGTGCGTATACCACTTGTATTCCATTGTTTCGCGAGGAGGCCAGTAGCATAACTTTTTCCGATCCCGGTGTCTATGCCGGAAACAAAATAGATATTTTCATTCATTGCTATGTTTCTTTTGTTGGTTGTCCGATTGTGGTGATTGGCGTGTTCAGCTGATGTTTTTTTTTGCAATAATATAGATGGGATGGTAGGTTAGCGCTACGCCTTTTTCTGTCCCGTAACGAGCAGTATACTGGTCGCAGAAAGCCCGGAGCGTGCCTTTTGTCCACCGGTGATTTTTTATTCCCGTCACTCCTGTTTGCTTCAGGTGGAGCAGAACTTGTAAAGGGCTTTCAAAGTATAGTTGTAAATGTTCTTCTCGTGCAACGAGGATCGTATAATTCAATGTTAAAAGTTCGGCAATAAGTTCGGATTTAGATCGATAGCTTAGTCCAACATCTGCAGTAGCATTGATCTCGTGCATATTGTCATGACCAAAAGTACTGAAGGCAAGGATACCCGAGTTCGGTAGCGATACATAACAGTTCTCAAAGAAAGCGCGGGGATTGTTGAACCACTGAATCGTAGAGCAGGAAGCGATTAGATTGATATCTTTGGGAAAAGCATAGGTTTCTGCATCAGCACAGCAGAACGTGTGCGGCGAGGTCAAAATATCCATTACTTCGGGCATCATTGCTGGACAGATATCATTTAAAACCATTTTTTGAGGTTTGAGATGCTGTAGCATCAACCGCGAAAAAAGTCCCGTGCCGCAGCCAATTTCCAATACTTTTTGCGGTTTGAGCGGTATGTACTCCTGCATTAAGCTGATCATTTTTTTTGCTATTTCGTACTGAGCCGTCGCTGCCGACTGATAGTTCGGCGCAGCTTTAGAAAAACGGGCCATAATCCTTTGTTTGTCAATCATGATGATCATTTTAAAAGGTGCTTAAATAATTGTTCGGGATAATGCGTAGCGTCAATTATCGTATATGCGGTATCGGACCAGGCACGTTTTTGATTTTCTACGTGGAAGATTCGGTCTTCTTTACCGATATATGCCTGATGCCATTGAAATGCTGTTGCTGATTTTGTACTTGCGGTTTTTTCAATGGCGATGAGCTCTTTGCGAAGGTCTTCGATGTCCCGTTGGGGGGCTCTCTCAAGAAAGCAGTTAAAAAGGTCCTTAGAGCCACACATGCGGAATCTGAATTTTTCCAGTGTTTTATCGCTCAGTGTATCCAATGTTCCTTTGAATAACTGGGCTGGAATTCCTTTTTCGTCATCTATTGGAAATGGTGTTCCATTGATTGCGGTACACGTACTGATGGGGTAATTGCTGTTTTGGAGCTCGGGCAGTACCGTTGCTGCTGCCCATACCCCCATAGACCAGGCGAAAACCTCAATTTCCCGGTATCCTGCGAGCAGACTTTCATCCAACAGTAAATCCGTATAGCTATAGGCAACAATAAGATCTTTGCCCACAGGAGAGTAGTGCAAAAAAGGCTGTTCATCCATGCCCCAGCCTGCAAAAAATAAAAGCAGTTTTTCGTTGGATTTTGGGTGAAGATACTGCCTTGGGAAATTATCGGCTGAAGTGACCCGTTTAGGGGAGATTCTTTTAAGTATCATAAGCTTGCTGCGAGTTGTTTGATCATGGACGATGTCATTGTTGCTGTTAATGAAAGCCGGATTCTTGAAGTTCCTTCTGGTACTGTCGGCGGACGTATGGGAAGTACGTAAAATCCCTTTCGCTGCAGGTCTTCTGCTTTCAGTATCGTTTCCTTATTATCACCGATAATGACTGGTAGAATATGGCTCTCTGACGGACAATTAAAGCCTTTGGCAATTATTTGCTGTTTAAGCAATAGGCTATTTTTGTGCAGCTGTTGGCGCCGGTCAGTGAAGTCGCTTAAGCGTTCCAGAATAAACGCGGTCCATAAAAGGTTGATCGGTGGTAGCGCGGTTGTAAAAACTAGCGTACGAGCCTTATTGATCAAATAATTCTGGATGGGTTCTTTACAGAGCAGGTAGCCACCAAGCGATGCTAGCGCTTTTCCGAAGGTGCCTGTCAGGAAATCAATGTCGGTAATGCAGTGCTGTTCTTCTGCGCAGCCAAGCCCCCGTATTCCGCGTACCCCTACGGCGTGCGCTTCATCGACATAGAGTAAGGTGTTGGGGTAACGCTGTTTTAGACTGACCAGATAGTGGAGGTCAGTGCAATCACCATCCATACTAAAAATACTTTCTGTGACGATGATGATGCGTGTGAAGCGATGGGCATATTTTGCCAATAATTGCGTTAAGTGGGTGTAATCGGAATGGCGGTACCTGTAGCAGGCCGCATTGGACAGTCGGATGCCATCAATTAGGCTTGCGTGGATACCCTTATCGGCGAGAATTAGTGTCTGTGTATCACACACTGCAGGAAGTATGCCTACATTCATATGATAGCCACTGTTAAAGACCAATGCACTCTCCGTGCCAAACATACGGCAGAGCGTTGTTTCCAATTGCGTATAGCCTGCATGGTTTCCTGTGAGTAGACGTGAAGAGGAAGCACTGAATACAGCATTATCCTTTGTCACTGAGTTTAGAAATTCTTGACGAAGTATCTGATCTGTTGCTAGGCCAAGATAATCGTTAGAAGAGAGGTTGTGATGCGCGTTAACATACTCCTGTTCTGCTTTACCCTGCTGTGTGATAAGGGGTAATTTTCGTATATTCCCTTGTTTTTCAAGGGTAAATAATTCGTCTTCAATGCGCTGGATTAAACTGTTTTCACTCATTGGATTGTGCTGATTACGGCTAGTAATGCCTGTGTTAACTTGTGTAGCTCGCCTTCGTTTATGATAAAAGGGGGCATGATATAAATCAGTTTTCCGAATGGCCTAACCCAAATTCCTTCTTCGATAAACCGCTGTTGTATGCGGGATAGATCGACGGAGTTTTTCATCTCGATAACTGCAATTGCACCTAAAATTCTGAGCTTCTCAACTTGGGGCAGCATTGTAGCAGCGCTAAGTTCCCGTCTCAATTGTTGCTCGATTAATGTTACTTTCGCTTTCCAGTCCGTTGCCAACAGTAATTTGATAGAAGCGTGGGCTACAGCGCAAGCCAAGGGGTTGGCCATAAAAGTTGGCCCATGCATAAATGTACCCGGTTTACCGTTGGAGATTGTAGTTGCAACCTGATCTGAAGTGATCACGGCTGATAGCGTCATATAACCTCCGGTCAGAGCCTTACCGATACACATGATATCGGGCACTATTCCGGCATGCTCCCAGGCAAAGAGCTTTCCCGTGCGTCCAAATCCGGTAGCAATTTCATCAAAGATTAATAGCAGCTGATTTTCTTTGCAAAGATGTGCTGCCTGACGCAAGTACTCCGGATGATAAAAACGCATACCACCGGCTCCCTGAACGATAGGTTCGAGGATGAGAGCGGCCAGTTCGTCCTTATGCGAGCAGATCAGGTCTGCTAAGGGTTGAATATCATTGGCATCCCATTCCTGATCAAATCCTATTTTTGGGGCAGGGGCAAAATAGCGTTTGGGTAAAGCATGTTCAAAGATGCGGTGCATGCCAGTAATGGGATCACAGACCGACATCGCGTTCCAGGTATCGCCATGGTATCCCGAACGAATCGTGACAAAGTTTGTTTTATTGGTCTTTTTTTGTGATACCCAGTATTGAGTAGCCATTTTAAGCGCAACTTCCACTGCAACAGAACCCGAATCGGTATAAAATATTTTGTTGAGTGAAGCAGGGGTGATATCAAGCAGTATTTTACCGAGGGCAATTGCTGGTTCGTGTGTAAGTCCGCCAAACATCATGTGTGACATGCTGCTGAGCTGTGCTGTGACCGCAGCGTTCAGGACGGGATGATTGTAGCCATGGATGGCGCACCACCAAGAGGACATACCATCGATAAGTTGCTGCCCATTTTCCAACTCGATTATACAGCCATCTGCCCGTTTAACCTTGTAGGCAGGTAAGGGATTAGTCATGGTTGTATACGGATGCCATAAATGCGCTCTGTCAAAATCATCGATAAGGTCGTGTTGGTTGATTTCTTTTCCTTCCATTATGGTTTGCTGCATAGGGTTTGTTATTTGTCTTGCTGTTTAGCGATGTTACGCTGGATTTTATGTTCTGGTCTTGACCATCTTGGTCTTTCATCAAGATCATGGTAATGCGCCATCTCCGTTGCGATGGTTTCGGGTTGATTTTTTTTCTCGAAAGGCTGCTGTGCCACTAACCCCAGTGTTTTAAACATATCCATATCTTCGTTGATAGCGGGATTGGGCGTGGTGAGGAGTTTGTCGCCCGAGAAAATCGAATTGGCTCCTGCGAAAAAGCATAAAGCTTGTCCCTCTGTACTCATGTTGGTACGCCCTGCAGAAAGGCGAACCTGTGTGGTGGGTAATATAATTCGGGCTGTAGCGACCATGCGTACCATTTCCCATATCGAAACTGCTTCCATGACCTCCATTGGAGTACCGGGTACAGGAACGAGTGCATTGATCGGTACCGATTCGGGTTGTGGAATGAGCGAAGCAAGCGTGACCAACATCGCTGCACGGTCGGCGATACTTTCTCCCATCCCAATAATACCACCGCTACATACCGTTATGTTGGTTTTACGTACATTTTCGATCGTTTGCAGGCGATCATCATAGCTTCTGGTCGAGATAATTTCCTTATAGTAGTCGGCAGAGGAGTCGAGGTTATGGTTGTAGGCGTATAGTCCGGCTTCTGAAAGACGATGTGCCTGGTTTTCGGTCAGCATACCTAGTGTGCAGCAGACTTCCATGTCAAGTCTATTCAATGTGCGGACCATCTCCAGTACATGATCAAACTCAGGGCCATCTTTAACATTACGCCAGGCGGCCCCCATACAGATTCGTGAGCTACCGCCAGCTTTGGCCGCCAGTGCCTGCTCCTTTACCTGCTCTAGGCTCATTAGGCCTTCCGCTTTTACATTCGTATGGTAACGTGCGGCCTGTGGACAATAGGCACAGTCTTCGGGACAGCCACCTGTTTTTATTGAGATCAATGTGGACACTTGTACTTTGTTGGGGTCGTGATATTTCCGATGTATCGATGCCGCTTCATAAAGAAGATCCATTATTGGTTTGTTGTATAAAGCAACAACTTCTTCCTGCGTCCATTGTGGTTTTGTTTCCATATTATTGCTAATTTTTATGCTAAAGTCAGGTCTATTTTGCTTAATGACCATTGGGATTGAGTAATTCAACGCGATTATTTTTTCTTGATAATTGCAAAGATTATAGTTTAAATGATAACTTTGGTAGTCCGAAATAAACATAATGAGTAGTCCGGTTAGTATAGGTTTTCATTCCATTATTAAGATAGATCGCCGTAAGGAAGATGCCATCTATCTGCAGATTGTTTATCAATTTATCAATGCCGTCAAACGCAATCTATTGGAAGATGGAGATCTGTTGCCCGGAAGTCGGAAGATTGCTGATGAACTAAATGTGCACCGAAAAACCATTGTAGCTGCTTTAGCGGAATTGCAGGACCAGGGCTGGGTGAAAATTTTACCTAATCGCGGAACTTTTGTGAAAAATCCCGAGCGTATCGGCACCTCCAGGTCTGCAGTTAAGGCATTTAGACAGCCGCCTGATTTTGCGCCTTACTTTTTTAGAAAGGAACTCATCTTAGATATGCCTATTTCAGAGGTTCCCGAAAGGTACTATTTTACGGATGGAACACCGGATTATAATGTCATTGGAACGGAGGAACTGGTGCGTTTTTATGCATCCATGGTGAAACGGAAAAAGAAAAGTGATGATTTTCCGACGACGACTGAAGGGAATTTGTTTTTTAGGGACCAGTTAAGCTATTATCTGAATTTAACAAGAGGGTTTCATCTTTCCCGGAATTTATTGTTGCCTATTGCCAGCCGCGAGCAGATTTTTTCAATTTTATCCCGATTATTGATCCGACCAGGTGATATTGTGCTGGTGGAAAATTTAAGTTATTTTTTACCTAACATGATCTTTAGTCAAGCTGGGGCCAAGCTAAAAACCATTCCGGTAGATGCGGAGGGGATGAATGTAGATAAAATCGGAGATCAATTTAAACCCGGAGAAATCAGATGTGTTTACCTCAATACCAGATGTCAGTATCCAACGACGGTTAACCTTTCCGAGCGGAGGAAAATTCAATTATTAGCGTTGGCCGAGCAGTATAACTTTATCATTATTGAGGATGATGTGGATTTTGAGTCTTCTTTTTTTAAGGAGAAAGGCGAATCACTTTTTCGGAAAAATGGCGGTAACCGCGTGATTTATACAGGTGCTTTCGGTAGTTTCTTTGATCCTGGTTTCCAAATGAACTTTTTGATCGCACCACAGGATCTGTTGGATGAAGGTAAAAAGTATTTGAATATCTTCGGAAAACCGAATTTTATGATCGAGAAAACCTTGGGTGAAATTATCCATCAGGGTGATATCTTTCGGTATCAGCGTAAATTTCAGAAAACAATTGCTGAGCGAAAAGAATTGTTTGCCCAATTGCTGTTACGGCATTTTGAAGATCAGATCCGGTTTGAAATCCCGTCCTCGGGACTGGCTTTTTGGATACAGTTTAATCGGGTTGTTTCGCTGACAGCCTTGCAAGAAAAAGTGCGGTTGCTAGGACTCTTGTTGCCGAGTAATTGCCTTTATCAAAATAAAACCGTTACAGCATTGCGGTTGGGGTTTGCCCATCTTGACGAACAAAGTATGGTGACGGCAATTTCTTTGTTGCGTGCTGCTTATGCCGATTTGGTCGGAAATATCGACTAGTTGCTTTGCAGTATATGGGTCAATTTGTTTTTGGCTTCTTGAGGAGACCCACAGCAATCCACAAAGTATGTGTGCTGCCATTGTTTGCTTTTGGTAGCCTGTTTGTTCGTTGGGATGCTCCAATCTGGATAAATTCGGAATCCGCGTTTACCCTCTTGACAACCTGCTGTGAGGATTTCATGTTCAATGAGCGCCTGTTTTGGAAAAACAAATAAGCCGCAATGCTGGTCTTGCTCAACTAAAATAAGGTAATAATCGAAAGGATCATCTGCAGTATAGGGGATGGTTTGACCACCGCTGTCACGTTTCCAAAGAGCAACGAATAACCCCACTTTTCTTGGTGTTATCTTAGCCTTCCTAAATTTGAAGTTTTTGTTGCCCAGTTGAAAATTAAAACCATAATAGGCTCTACCTGGTTGATCTTCCGATAGGAGCGAGCAATGGGGCATAAATATACTTTCGAGCTTATCTAGTACTTTCCTAATCATCTGGTCAGCGATCTGTGGGGCTGCCTGATGGTTAAGATTCATGTTGAGGGATATAGATTAACTGAACAACACCCGATTTGAATGTGACGCTTTGGACAAGTTTTAGGGATAGTCGTTCAGGTAAGTTTTCGAATAAAGGCTTGCCACTTCCCAGGGCAATGGGGTGAACGGAAATGCGATAGACGTCAACAAGGTTGGCTTGGATGAATGTTGTGATTAGACGTGCTCCCCCATATAGCCAAATATCTTTTCCGGGCTGCGCTTTTATTTCCTGAACATGTTCAGTGATATCAGTTTGGATGAAAGTAGCGTTTTCATCTTGTCTTGCTTGACTGGAAAAAACATATTTTTTCTTCGCATGGACATTTTTCCAAAGATTTATTTCCGTTTCATCGGCCGTAGCACCCGGTTGGAAATTACCCCAGGCATCATAGCTCACCCGGCCATAAAAGATGGTATCGACCGAAGCCAAAAAGCCATCGAAATCCATGTCATCATCCATAATGCACCAGTCAACCTCTCCCTGTGAGCCTTCAATAAAGCCATCTAGGGTCATGGCCAGATCCAATATTATTTTTCTCATGTGTGTTATTTGCTTTAAACCTGTTACTTGCGTTCCCGTAATAATAGAAGCTGGGTTAGCTCAACGGCGGATTGTCAGGATAACATAAAGATAGAGAAATAATAAGGTTTGGCCAAATTGCCGAACAACGGAGCAAAGAAAAAGCCCAGCAAAGAATGTCTGGGCTTTGAGATTATATAAGGGGAATAATACTTGCTAAAAAAGTGAAGACCTAGTCTTCATCGGTGATAATATCATCACCATCTAATTCGAAACCTTCACCAAGGAAGGTATTCTCTAGTTCGAATAAATCTGAATCTTTAATCATTTTACTATTTTTTGATATTCAAAGTTATCACCCTTATTTAAGCTAATCGTCAATATAAAATGAAGTTTGTGTTAAGTGATATCGTTATATTTTTTTGAGTACAACATCTAATTTTTCTGCCTGGATGATCCGACTGAAAAACTCTTTTAAATCAAAATACTCTTCCGGCATAAACAAGGGTTTGTTTAATTGTGTTGCAGATTCGATGATCAGAACATCCGGTGTTGTATTATTGATTTTGAAAATATATCGGGCCGCACGTTCAGGAAGAGCCATACTGATGTTTTTTAACTTTCCTTCCGTTGGATATGCATAGCCTTTTGGCAGTTTGATTTCAATGTAGCACTCTTCTTGGACTAAAGAACCAAAGTCGATCGGATAATTCCGCTCCGTAAGGTTGAAGGGATTCTTGGACATTTTTGTGTCAATATAAGGATTGAATAGAAGTTGTTCATTTTGCAGGGTTGCAAAATTCCTAATCTCAATTTCAAACTCCTCCGTTAGCGGTTTATCAAGGGATTCCCGATTCGATACTTTAAAACTATTGATTTTGATGCGATTGTTTTCTTCATCTATTTTTTCGTAGAATTCTTCTTCAGAATTACTTCCTTGAAGGCGCTCACGCATTTTGGAAGCACCATAACCGTTACGTGAGGTAATCCATTTTCCTTTTAATGCACCATCTTCCGACAGTTCACCGTAGAAGAAGTTACTGTAAGTAGATGCAAGATTTGCCTCGAGCTTTACCCAGTCAGATTCGCCTTCCAGGGGAATTGATCTTCCCTGAAAGTTGACACATTTCATTGGAATATTTCCAAACATCTCATAGGGAGAGGTCGCATCCAGCAGGTAGTAGTTTTCACCTATTTTTACCTGGGCAATGACATGGTTGAACTCTGATATCGCTGGTGCATAGAGCCCTGCATAGCCATTCTCACGTGTCGATAAAATAACAGGGATGGCATCTAGTTTCGCATAACGTAAGGCATTGACCAGTCCAAGGTTAATATCGGCGCTATTGCCTGTTCTTTTTTCGATGGCTTCTTTGATATTTTTTGCGTAGATCGAATGGCGGTTATTCCATTTTATTTGTTTCTGGAAGTAGGTATACAGTCGTACCGCTTTCTCCAGGTCATCTTTTGAATCCTGCAATACCGGTTCAATGAACTCCTTCAATGCCGTTTTTCGCTTTACCTGTCCACCAAAACTTTCGTCCTGTACGAGTTTATCTCTGACATTTTCCCAGGTGAGCGAGAAGTCTTTTGTCGGTCCCATTGGAATGCTATACCGACCAAGCTCAAAGAAAATGATTGACCTAAAATTTTTGGAAGAGGTCATGTAATCTTCGGTATGGAAAGCCGGAATATTTTCCATGGTATAGGTGGTTTTATTGCCTAAGACTTCTCCAACTTGAGAATCCAGGCCTGTGTTGTAATTTTCTACCTTCCGGTCACTGACGGCTAATCCCCCCTTTAAATTGGCTTTGTAATGAAAAACTTCGGGAATACGCGTGACGTATTGGCTATAAATTTTTGGGAGATCTTCCTGAAATTCCCAGGCATTTAAGTTAAAAATAAATGGCGATTCTGTGCGGTAGCGGTATTCAATAATTGTACCTTCTTGGACCTGCGGAATGGCCGCTTTCGTTACCGCATAGTTTTCTGAGGCGTTTTCGTTAAAAATATTCGCTTTCGTCATCTCTGTTTCTACAACCTTATCTCCGACGAGGTGATAGGACGCTCCCTTGATGTCCATAAGGACTTCCCGGTCGTTGCCGCTTTTATATAAAGGGATACTGAAATTAGCGTAATTATAAGCTTCCTTATTTAATATTTTAATGCGGACGTGTCTGAAAAATTGAACAACCGGACCTTTGTTTTTATCATAACTTACTTCGGCTGATCCATATTCGCGTAAGACAAAGGCATTTGCTGCTGTATCTATTTTGTCAACAGTAATGGCAAAATCTTCCTTTTTTATTTTACCGAACGAAAAATCTTGCGCTTGTAGGTATACACCACTAAGCAGGAGGAGGCCAGTGAAAAAACTTTTCATAAAAAATGACTGTATGGTTAAGAATTATAACACTAAAGTATGAAATAATTTTAAATCCAAACCCTTATAAATTAAATTGGTTGAAAAGATAAATGGATCGATCAATTGCGATTGCTTATTTGTCCCGATAGCGAGATAAACTTGTGTTGTAATTAGATAGGATGTGCTCAGATCGCATCCTTACAAGGTGAATTCGAAGCTTAACGTGACATAGCGGTAGTCTTCCCCTTTCCATTTTGGTCCCGAAAGTAGAATCTCTTTGGCTTTGGCATCGAGGTAATCATTTGCACTTTGGAGAACGCTGATATTTGTTGGGAGTCCATCTTTATCGATATAGAAGCTTAAACGGACAGTGCCCTCATAGCGGCTTTTAGCTGTTTTTTTCTTGATATAATTGTTGAACGATCTCCAGCCCCAGATAGGTTCGGCACTTTTTGATTTGCGTGAAGACATCGTTGTGACGACGACTTCATCAAGTGAGGCGCCGGAAGGTTGCAGTTTGATCGTCGTATTTTTGCTGCGACGCATATTCAATGCGACAGAATTGTAGCCCAGAGCCATGATGTCGACGAGTGAATCCATTGTGCTGGGTTGGATGGTAGCTTGTCCCTGTGCGTCGGTATTTGTCGCAAACTTGCTATTGGGTTGAATGATTGTCACTCCCGAAATAGGTAAGCCTGTCTCTTTGTCCCGAATTGTAAGTTGTAGCGGGGTACCTTGTTGTTGTGGCATCGCAATACCCGGAGCTCTGCCTGCAAGGGTATTGTTTAAACTTGATGTTCCACGAATCATAATGGTTTGGGAAGCATCTTTTTTCTTTGCCATTGGTGCATAACCGATAACAATTGTACTGTCTGCAGGTCTTAATCCAAATACAGGGCGATCATTATTGAGACCTTCCTTCATTTCTTCCAATGATTTTACACGCAGGGATGGTTCCCGGGATAAAACGGTTACCTCTTCCAGTGGATGCTGTTCATGAAGCCGCGTTCGGTTATTATCGGCTAATTGTGGCAAATGATCTTGAGATCCTATTTTTGATGCAATATCATCTGAAGGAATGATAGAATCTGCTGCTGTAACCTTTGTTTTGGGTTTTTCCTGCGTAATACTTACTTCGGCGGTACGCCTCGCTTCGGATGAATTTTTGTCCTGTTGACGGTAAAGGAGGAGACCAATCCCCAATACGATCACTGCCGCTGCGGCGATGGCAAGTCTCTTCCAATCAAAGACCTTTATTTTAGCGGTATTATCTTTCTGAACACGTTGTGCAATTTGGTTGTTGATTGTTGTAAGTACGGTTTTATTCTGATCCATTTCCATACCCATAAGAATATCGGCCAGCATGGGGTCACGCTGTGCCTCACGTTCAAGCGCGTACATCTCCGTAGGAGATAATTCGCCGTTGACGTATTTCTTTAAGTATGCTATGTCGTAATTACTGTTGCTCATTCCAAGCCTCCATGCAATTTTTTAAATTCCGTTTCCCATTCTGTATATAGCTCTTTACTTCGTTCAAGCTATAACCGGTAGATTCACTAATCTCTTTGTAACATTTTTCCTCTAAGAAGAAGAGTCTGACCGACTGCTGCTGTTTGTCTGGCAACTTTTCCAGACAGCCTTCCATGGCTGTTAGCTGTTCTTCTTTTTCATCATATTGTTCATACTGATGCATGTCTCCCGGAAATTTCACAAATTCATCCAAAGAAATTTGAGTTTTGTTCTTTTGAGACCTCAAATACATCAGACAATGGTTCTTGCTTAATACATAAAGCCACCTTGGGAAGTCCTTGATTTCTTGTTTGTTGACTTTGTGTATTAATTCTTCAAAGATATTCATGACAGCATCTTTACTCAATTCGGAATCTTGGAGATACCGTAAGCAAACATAGTATACCATCTCCGTATGTCGTTGGTATAGATCACCCAATACCTGGAGCTCCTTAGACTCCTGGTAGTGCAGCAAGAGCTCGTGGTCTTGTGCTGTATCTATTTTTGACGACTTGAATGCGAACATTTTATTGGTTAAAAATATTTTTTTTTTCTGGTTTATGGAAATTTAATATTTGAGGCATCCCTTGGCAAAAATGTAAAAGATATGAGAGCAATACTTTTTGTAATAGGCTTGTTGCTATCCTTAGGCGGATATGCCAAGCAAGGATATGAGGTTAGGGGGAAGGTTGTCGATGCGAATACAGGAATGGCAATTGTGGGGGTACAGGTGAACAATGCTGCAACCAAAGCACATGTGCAGACCGATGACAAGGGAAACTATCGTATTCAAGTCCTTGATGGTAAAAACATCTTGATTTTTAGTTATATCGGATATCTTGAGCAGCGGATAGCGGTCAACCATCGGACAACGATTGATGTGGCCTTGGCGCAACAAAACACCACACTGGATGAAGTTGTGGTGACCGGATCTGAGCGCAGGGCGAAGCGTCAGACGGCGTCGGTGCTGAATGTTAATGCAGCTTTGTCAGGGCAAGTATCGGGTCTGTATATTCGAGGGACGGGTTATGTGCCTAATCAGAACCAAGAATCTTATCAAAAAATAAAGGAAAACAAGTTTATCAATCCACGAAAAGAACCCTTATCAACGTTTGCGGCCGATGTTGATGCTGCTTCCTATAGTAACGTACGTCGTTTTATCAATTCAGGAACACTACCTGAAAAAGATGCGGTACGTGTTGAAGAGATGATCAATTACTTTCAGTATCAAGTGGCCGGTCCTAAGAATGGCGAACCTGTAAATATCGTCACCGAATTGACCAAGGCACCCTGGAATACTACACATCAGCTCATGCGCGTAACATTAAAGGCGAAAGATATACCGACGGCGAATCTTAAAGCTTCCAATCTGGTGTTTTTGATCGATGTGTCGGGATCAATGATGGGACCGGGGCGTCTGCCTTTGGTGAAAGCTTCGCTGAAGATGTTGGTTGATCAACTACGTGCTGTAGACCATGTTGCCATTGTGACCTATGCTGGATCGGCAGGGGTAAAACTGGAGAGTACGCCCGGTGATGAAAAGATGAAAATTAAATCGGCTATTGAGGAGCTGGAAGCCGGTGGAAGTACGGCTGGAGCTGCAGGAATTAAGAAGGCTTACGAAATTGCGAAGCAACAATTTATCAAAGGTGGAAACAACCGGATTATTTTGGCTAGTGACGGCGATTTCAATGTTGGGGAAAGCAGTGACGAATCTATGGAAGAGCTGATTGCCAAAGAAAGTAAATCGGGGGTTTTCCTCACAGTATTGGGGTATGGCATGGGGAATCTGAAGGACAGTAAGATGGAAATCCTTGCAGACAAAGGGCATGGGAATTATGCGTATATCGACAACATTTCTGAAGCACGAAAAGCCATGGTGACCGAATTCGGGAGAACCTTGTTTACCGTTGCGAAAGATGTCAAGATCCAGGTCGAATTTAATCCCAGTTATGTGCAGGCATACCGTTTAGTGGGGTACGAAAACCGCTTGTTGGAAGCTGAAGATTTCAATGACGATCAAAAGATGGGTGGTGATATGGGGGTAGGTCATGTGGTGACAGCCCTATATGAAATTGTACCGGTCGGTGTGGAGTCGGGGATGGTCGGAACGGTAGATCCCTTAAAATATCAACAACAAGCGGATCAGGTAGCTGAGCGGAGAAATGCTGAACTGGCAACCGTGAAATTTCGGTATAAGGAGCCCGAAGGGGAGAAAAGCAAGTTGCAACAAAAGGTGATAGGAACTACTGTTACGGAATTGAATCGCGTGAGTGAAGATTTACAGTTCGCCACTGCGGTAGCGGAACTTGGTCTATTACTTCGTGATTCTGATTTTAAGCAAAAGGCCAATTTTGATCAGCTAATCGCGCGCGCAAAAGCTTCCAAAGGCAAAGATGAGGAAGGTTATCGTGCTGAATTTATCCGTATGGCAGAGAATGCACGGGATTTATCGAGATCGAAAGAATAACTAAAAATGGCTAAAGATGAATTTTTCAGTAGCAGCAATCGAAATGCGGCTACTGGAAATAAGTTTAGTTTGTGGGGCAATAGGTAAAAAAGTAAATAAAATCTATATTTTTAGTTCATCAATAAAAGGAACGTATTTTGCTTCTGCTGATTTGCGCTATGTGATATTTGGTGAGTAAGTGCAATCTGAGCGATGTGTTGTTATAGTATATGGAAATAAAAAATGTTAGATAAATGAAGAATTTTTTCTTGTGCTTTCTTTTGGCTATTGGTATTACAGTGCCATCAGTAGCCCAAAATGCGAGCTTGAATAAACAACAGACCATGGCTTATATTAATAAGCTATATAAGGTAGCTTACCGTTATAAGGATACGAAAATTGACACGGTAACGGTAGATGGGAAGGTGTTAACAGTCTTTCTTTCCAGTGGCCAGCATTTTAGAAGTGATATTGCCAAATCAGATGTACTTGTCATTGCAAGAGTAAAATCCGGTTATCAAATTCGATTTAAGTCTTCGCCAAGCACGGATGAAATTTTATGGGCGATCCAAACAGAAGAAGATGCCAAACGTCTGAAAAATGCATTGGAGCATTTGGTTAAAATCGTAAAGACCGAAAAAAAGACAGATCCTTTTGGAAGTTAAATCGTAATCGGGGATCCGTTGGGTAATAGAATGTTCGGCAAGGTATGAGCTTGCCGAACTGAATAGAGAAAGTAGTAGGACTTGCACATGGATATGTGTTGAGGATTGCTGAGGGGGTAACCAAATGCCTACTAGATATAAAGACGATTGGCTTCATGGCCGAAATTGATGTGGCTGTTGAAACCATCGATTGTAAATCATATCGCTTATACGAAGTAAGCATATTAACATGAATTCGGTGTTAAAATGTTGTTATCTTATTGTGATTAAGTGTGTTGTGTGTTTGTTTTTGAATTATTTTATTTCTCCTGTTGATGAATTTAATTCCCGGAAGGAACTTAATCCTCTTTCTAGGTTTATATTTCCGAGATAGCTGCTATTCATGCTCCGATTAGTTCCGTCAGCTGCAACAAAACCTAGATATAGATGATATGTATCACTTTGGGTTAGTTTCGGTATTTGAATAGATTCTCGCAAATCCATAATGTAATTTTGAAGTAAAACACCTTGTGAAGCGTTTATTGGATTTTCAGGAATGAGGAGTACCAAGGTTCGGAAATCTGTCAGATCCTCGTACAAGAGTTTTTCGGTGTTTTTTAGTTCCCAAGTGATATGGATAGTTTCGTTCAACAATTGAAATGTTGCCCCTGTAATCTCTTCGTCCAAACCTCGGCTTATGGCAATCTTTTCATAATCGATATGAAAACCTTCATCGTCTTGTTGCATGGCATGGTGAAGGTTATAGGACATCGCTGCATTAAATGCTGTCATATTTTTAGCGGAGGTTGAGAAGCCGAGCCGTATGACTTTCGTGTAAGGACTTAAGAATTGTTGCATAAGTCCAAATTTGTTTCGGTTGTTCACTTCCTTTTCAGAAAGTGCTCTTTTTTTATTCACCCTCGGAAGAGACCTGACATAATTGATCTCTTTCCATTTACAAAAAACAACTGCCCCCACTTTGCCCGAGGGAGGACCATTTACACCCTGTGTTACATTTGCCATAGTCTTAAATTAAATGTGTAGGGGTACTAACACACAACGAATAGATAAGTTTAGTTTAATCTATTAAATAATTGTAAATAAGGTGTTACGTAATAGGGAATTAATAGGTAGTTAAGACGGCTTCATCCGAATGAGGTCCCTATAAGGTCCCTATAAAGTCCCTATCAAATCCCTTTAAGTGCATTATTTTTTTGGGATGAGATCGCTTGTTGCTTACTTAATGGTTTGCACAAAAAAAGCAGATCCGAGGAGTGATCTGCTTTGACTGATATATATTAGAAGTTGGCTGCTACGTTAACCTAGTAGTAAGGTAAATAGTGGGATCAGGGCAACTATAGAAACCATCATTGTAATACGGTTTTGAAGATATAAACTAATAGACAAGATCAATTCGCTATGTTCAAAGCTTTCTATTTTCCCTCCATTTTTGAGCGAAGAAGGTTTGATTTCGACAACTTCCCCTTGCTCGTTCTCAATTTGCCAGGAGGTCATCCACATATTTTTTGATCTCCACGTGTATTTTTTATCGATTAGGCTAATAGTGGCTTTAGTTGTCCAGGTATCATATTCAATATCGCCGATCAGTTCATTGTTTTGATTGCGAATCTCCGTGTATGGGTTGAAAAATCCCCTATTTTTGAAACGGAACTGATCGTTGTGGATAGAAACATGAGCGTCCAGATTCCAATTGATAGATTCTAAACTTCCTATAACTGCTTCATTGCGGTAGAGGGTTGATTTAGTTCCGAACAAATTATTCTTCCAGTTGTAAATTGATTTCTTTTCCATACCTGTTTATGTTTATAAGTTTATTTTAATTCATTAGTATTAGCCCCGTTCGTTTTGTTACAGTTTTTGGAAATATTTTTTAGAGCCTATTATGGTTATTAGTAGGTGGGGGCATTCTACCTAACATGTTAGATGTCTGCGAAAAAATCCTTATTTTTACCGATAAAATCACATCGAATTGACACACCAGGAAAAGTCGAGCCAGATTAGGAGGGAAATAAATCTTTCCTACCAGCAGCTTAAAGGAATGTACCCCATCTTAAAAAGTCAGAACAGTATTGGAATGGCTCTATTCGCACTGGCGATCCTGGCAATTGTCGTTGTATCGATAGCTTGGTTTCGCGCTGTTGTTCCGACTTGGCTTATGATTGTTAGTAATGCGTTTTTTATGGGCGTGTTGCATGAAATAGAGCATGATCTGATTCATTGGCTTTATTTTAAAAGACAAAAGGCAATTCATCATTTTATGCTTTTTAGTGTATGGATATTACGTCCATTGACGGTAAATCCTTGGATACGCAGGACCTTGCATCATCATCATCATAAGTTTTCGGGTACATTACATGATGTTGAGGAACGCAGTGTTACGAATGGCGAGCAGTGGTCGATCAAACGTCTGTTAACAACTCCCGATGTTGTGTTGGGTGGGCTCTTTCGACTGCATCGCATGTTTAACGATATGGATAACGAGGTGAAAAATGGAAATCTAAAGTTGGAGACTTCTTCAAAACTAAAACGGATTATGTTTTTGAGCATTGTTCCAGTGACGATTTTTGCACATGTGATTTTATATTTCTTTTTTGCAGACCTGTTATTTGGTTGGTTAAGTGAGGTTTTTGAGTTAGATTTGAGTTTTCCACACTATGTTAATAACATGTTGATAAGTCTGCATGGGATCATTTATGTTATTCTATGCCAAACTTATTACGTCAGTTTTGTTTGCATTTTATTACATCAAACATGCATTATTTTGGTGATGTTGAAGCTGGAAATGTTATTGAGCAGACGCAAGTATTGACAGTTTGGTGGACTTTTCCGATGCAATTGTTTTGTTTCTTTTTCGGTTGGACACATAGCATCCATCATTTTGTCGTCAATGAGACATTTTACGTACGTCATATTGGGCGCAAGAAGGCACAAGAAATTTTGCGCAAGTATGGGGTTCGTTTTAATGATTTGGGAACGTTTAGAAGGGCAAACCGTTTTCGTGAACTTTCCAACAAAGAAGTTTAGTCCTTTTTATTTACCTTTTTTTACGATAGGTTTTATAGTTACCATGCTGCTGATAGACGAGGGCTCCCTCTTCACAATAGTTGGTTAGATAAACAGAGAATTTGTTGCTTTGGCTCTTGTCAATACCCAATTGGACCAACACTTCCGAAACACGTCGTGCTGCGTGGAAAAAATCCGAATGATAGACGAGGTCATCCAGTTTTTTGCTTAGCGTGATTCTTTCCTGCGCATCAGGAGGTAGGGAATAGGGCGAATTAAAAACAATATCATGCTGAAAAAATACCGTCGGTTGGATTTCCAGGCTGCGGCATAAAGTTAAAAAGTTTGTGAGCGTTAAGTCTTTTCCCTTTTCTATACCATTGAGTGTTCCTGTTGAAATGCCTGTTAGATGGGATAGATCCCGTAGTGAATAATAAAGATCATTTCGTTTCGCGCGAAAGCGTAAACCAATTGTTTCCAGTAATGCTTTGTCTTCATCCGTCATACAACGAATTGAATGACAATTTGCGCAAAATATAGTTCATTATTTTGTTTAAAAATTTGTACTTATTATTTTTTCTTTTATATTTGTTATAACAGATGATTTAATCGGTACTGAGATTTGTTTAGTAAATAGACTCTACGTCACCGTCCTGTGTAAACCAATATAAAAAGTTATTATCTAGTAGCACACAGGCGAATGAAAAACGAAATTATTTAAGCAGATATTGTCGATTTACCTGGCTTCGGTTTCCAAGAATCCGTCAAGTTCCACCGGAGCCGTGGTAAATTGTCGAGTACGTCGGCACAATGACCGAAATTTTGGTCAGATTCTACCAGATTGTGTATGACGACAAAAGTCGACTTGCCCGGCTTCGGTTTCCAAGAATCCGTCAAGTTCCGCCGGAGCTGTGGTGAGTTGCATGGTTGCGGCTATTCGCCTGTTATTGTCCACTCATAAAATAATAGATCAGATAAAACACAATCAACACACATACTGCAATAATAAGTGTACGTTTGAGATTTCGACCGGCAGGTTCATCATCTTTTTCCTCAACGGCAACATCAGGTAGTTTCTCTTCCTGTTTTTGATCGCTATGTTCGGGGGTTTCATATTTATTTTCCATCACTCAACTTGTTTGTTATTGTAAATAGAACAGTTGCAAATTGTAAATCGTTGAGTTGGGTATATTTTTATTCCTATAAAAAAGCATGTTATGGAGCGCTGAGCACGCGACTTGAATAAATAAAACGGTAAAGCATTGTGTTTTTTCGAGTATTTGCATACATTGCGGCTATAATTAACGCGACAAACCTAAACAACCTGTAAACCTGCGTTTACAAATAATTTTGCGTTAAACGAAGTCTGTAATAAATAATTGAGCACTAAATGAAAAGAAGAACTCTTATCGGAACATTGGTAGCTGGATGTATGATGTTGGCTGTTAGTCCAACATTTGCACAACAGAAAGCTGCAAAAAAGGAAATTGGTCTACAGTTATATTCTGTACGTGAAGAAATCGGTAAAAACGCCAATTTCGACCAGATTCTGCAAAAGATCTCAGCATTGGGTTATACAGGAGTGGAAGCTGCTGGATACAAAGATGGTAAATTATATAACTTGAGCCCACAAGAGTTTAAGGCAAAAGTTGAAAAAGCTGGAATGAAGGTGATTTCATCACATGCAACGAAAACGCTATCAGAGAAAGAGTTAAGCTCTGGAGATTTTACAGAATCCCTAAAATGGTGGGACGAATGTATTGCTACGCACAAAGCAGCGGGAATGAAATACATCGTCACGCCTTGGATGGATGTACCTAAAACACTTAAGGATCTGGAAACGCAATGTCGCTACCTGGATGCTGTGGGTGCGAAATGCCGTCAGCAAGGAATCATTTACGGATACCACAACCACTCGCATGAGTTTAGAAAAGTGGAAGATAAAGTGATGTACGATTATATGTTAGAGCATACAAATCCTGAACATGTATTCTTCGAGATGGACGTCTATTGGGCGGTCATGGGGCAAGTTAGTCCGGTTGATTACTTCAATAAATATGCGGGCAGATTCAAGGCTTTGCACATTAAGGACCACCGCGAAATTGGCCAAAGTGGTATGGTCGGTTTCGATGCAATTTTTAACAATTCAAAAGTTGCTGGCCTGCAATATATTTTTGTTGAGCTGGAAGAAACACGTAACGATATTTATACCGGTTTACAACAAAGTATCGATTATCTGAAAAAAGCATCTTTTGTAAAGGCTAGCTACTTAAAATAGCCAAAAATCGGGAGAAAATTGACCCAGTTGAGACAATTCTCCGTTTGATAGATTTATTATTTTTCGTTAACTTGAATGTAATAAAAAGGGATTTTTTATTGAATTAAATTAGACCATATGAAACGGATTATTGTTGCCACAGACTATGCTGAAGAGGCCGAACATGCCTTAAAGTTTATTATGGAAGTTTTTGCAGGAAAAGAATACGAGCTCGTTTTATTTTCTCTTCAAAATCCTTCCATTCATGCAATGAACGCTCGACTTTCTCCCGATTCTATGTTCAAGATTTTTGAACATCAAAGTAAGGTTTTACGACGTAAAGCCGAGGCGATTACGGCCGAAAGTGGTGTTTTGACTATTCCTTATCTTGCGGCAGGTTTGTTTTATGACCAGATGACAAAATGCATCCAGGAGACGAATGCGGATTTGTTGGTGATGGGAATGGCCAAACGTTCCTTTGATCAGGACATGCTGGGGAATACCACCACGGCAGCAATCAGTAAGTTAAAAATACCTATCCTTTCCGTTCCGCTGGGCGCAAAATTTACGGGTCTGGAGCATATTCTTTTTGCCTGTGATATTGTTCGTGGTGTACAAAAGGAAATTCTTGAAAAAGTCAAGGATTTTGCCGCTGAATTTGGTGCGGTACTGGAGGTTCTCAATATTCGAAAAACTGTTGAGCAGCTGAATGAGGAAAAAGGAAAAGAAACACGTGAAACCATCAACGATGTGATGGGAATCGTAAGTTATTACTACAAAAATGTAACCTCCAATGAGGTTGTAAAAGCGATCCGGGACGAAGTAAAAGAGAGCAGTACGGATCTGCTGGTCATGATCCCCTATAAGTACGGTTTTTGGAGCTCATTGACCCACCGGAGTAAAACACGGATGATGGCATCGGGTCTGGATGTTCCTTTACTGACCATCTCGATCTAATTTTTTTTATTATAAAAGCCCAGGTGAACTGAGATCAGCTGGGCTTTATCTTGATTGTACTTATTGAAATAGGGGGAGTATCCTATCCCAAATTTGCTGGTAGGCTTTATTGTCCCGGACGATCCCCTTATCTTCATCATAATAATTAGGTGCATCAAAGCTCCCGCCTTTACGCCTCTCTATTGAAAATATATTTAAAACTATTTTTGCTCTTTTAGCTTGTAAAGGGCTGATCAGGAAGTTGAAAATTAATTTTTCTCCTTCTTTATTGCTTAGGAGATTATTGTTTTCGAGATACGTACTAGTTTGAATAAATCCCGAAGGCCGATCGAGCTGTGCAATAAAATAACCGCCATCCTGAAGCACTTGAATTATCTTGCTGTATGCTGAATCACTTGTGATCGGGATGGTTTTAGTACGCTCTGGATTTTGTGCCAACAGGGGGCTGGAAAAGAAGAATACATAAGCAATCAACATCAAGGAGAATTGGATAAAATGTTTCATATTGCCGAATTAAAGATCTTATCTAATGAATACTGTAATTTAACAATTTTATTTTTGATGACGGGTAATTAGATTGTCACGCTGTTATTTAATTCGTATACCTAATATTTTTAGACTACGTTCTTCCTGATCCAAGGTTGCTATATTGGGTAAGTTGGCCCATTCCTTGAAACCCATCTTTTCAAATAATGCGATACTAGGAAAGTTGTGTGCAAAGATAAATCCCAATAAGGTATGTACGCCTAAACCTGGGGCTTTATCAATGCAGTACTGGAGAATCTGTTTACCCAGGCCCCGGCCGCGTTGCTGTTCGTCCAAATAGATACTAATTTCTACTGTTGCATCATAAGCTGGACGACCATAGAAAGATTGAAAACTTACCCAGCCAAGTACCTGGCTATTTACATCTTCTATCATCCACAGGGGTCTTTTCGAAGCGTTGTGTTCGTCAAACCATTTTTGTCTACTGGCGACAGATACTGGACTAGTGTCTGCTGTGACCATGCGAGAGGCTATGGTAGAATTGTATATTTCTACGATGCGTGGTAAATCTTGTTGCGTGGCGTCACGAAATTTTAATTGATTCATGGTTTGTACTGTTTATTTGTTGTTTGGACGACGCTGATATTCTGTCCGAAGATAGCTTGTGTTGCGAAGAACAAGCAGATAAAAAGAATGAATTTCATGTAGATCGGCTGTATCGTAAATTTGTTTTTGTCAAACTTAGATAAATTGCTTTTTATATGCAATACAATACAGATCATAAAAGTAACAATTCGAGCATGTATGACATTTCTTTTTGTGCGTTGACTGGCTTGTAAGTTGTCGTTTATAAGGATCACTGCAGTAAAGCACACGATTTCTGTGTTTTATGAGTAAAATTTACACTAATTTGAACAAATATTTCACTATATAGTGTTATTTTTTTCTCATCTTAGATTATTCAAAGATATCTCATTAGCGTTACTGATGATAAATCTTAGCGAAATAGCCTGTCTTTTCGTTTCGTTATACAGGAATTTTTCTATGCGGGAATTTTTCACCAGGTTCCGGTCGCCATAAAATCACTAAAAAATTATCAAAGAAGGATCCAGGAAAGAGATGGGCTAAGCAGCTACGCTGATAGCTACTTTTTGAACACAACGAATCAATTATGAACGCATTACAAGCTGTACCTACAATCCGAATCCGTTCAATGGATGTTATGCGTGGTCTTACGCTATTCCTGATGTTATTTGTTAATGACCTGTTTATTCCAGCTGTGCCTAAATGGTTGGTTCATACAGAAGCAGATGAGGACGGAATGGGGTTGGCGGACTGGGTTTTCCCGGGATTTCTTTTTATGGTTGGAGTGGCTGTTCCTTATGCTGTGGCAGCCCGGGAAAAGTTAGGATCGTCGACAACGGTTATTTTTGTTCATATGCTGATCAGAACATTAAGTTTATTGCTTATTGGGGTATTGATATTGAATGGTTCGCGAGTTGATCCACAGCTGACGGGAATGTCGCATTTGTTGTGGTTGGGACTGCTGTATGTATTCGTTTTTCTGATTTGGAATCATTATCCGAAAGATTCTACCTATCCGCTCTTTTTTAAGGGGATGCGTCTTGTTGGTGTAGTGGGTATTATTTATCTCGTATACATGTTTAAAGCCTCTGATGGAAAAGGCCTGGAAGTAGGATGGTGGGGGATTTTAGGGCTGATTGGATGGGGATATTTTGCTGCGGCTTCTATTTTCTTGTTGAGTCGGGGTAGGATAATCGTTGTTGTATGTGGCTGGCTGATATTTTTTCTGCTCAATATTTTGGCTCACACCGAATTAAAAATTGAACTTTCTGGCATTGGACGGTATCTGCATGTCCTATTATCCGGTAATATACCCTGTATTGTGTTAGCCGGAACACTTGTGGGGATGCTTATGAAACGGTATGCGGCAACGCCGCGCATCTTGTTGCGTATCTTGTTTCTCCTTGCCACGATCTGGCTGGCTATGGGTTTTGTTTTGCGTTTTTGGTTTATTTTATCCAAAATCCATGGTACGCCGAGTTGGGCATTGGTTTGTTGCGGGATTAGCGTATTGCTTTTGATACCGCTTTATTATTTTATAGACGTGAAAGGCTACCAGCGGGGTATGCGGGTTTTTGAGGAGGCTGGAAAGAACTCATTAACGACCTATCTTGCTCCCGATCTAATCTACTTTATCTGCTGGGGTTTTCATCTTCCCCTGTTCTTCTATAAACAATCGGAGTATATGGGCTTAGCTATTGCCGGTTCATTGCTTTGGGCTTTTGCGATGTTGTGGTATGCGATCTTGCTGAAGAAGCTACCTATTTATCTGAAACTGTAGGTCGCCCATAAGCATCGAATGCGCATACTTTAACGACCATATTTTAGGACAATCAATATCATCTTGAAACAAAATAAAAAGCTATTATGGAATCTAAATTGAAATCAATACTTTGTCGGGCCTTCACTGTTCTATTATTGACCTTACTATTGTCCCCTAGTGTAAGTCGTGCACGAGCAAAAAACAAAAAAGTTGTTATCGCCTATGTCACCTCCTGGTCTAAAGTGATGCCTGATCCGACCTATCTGACGCATATCAATTATGCCTTTGCACATGTCAGCGATAGCTTTGATGGCCTGCGTATAGATAATGAATCTAGATTGAAAGCTATTACGGATCTTAAGAAAGCACATCCACATCTAAAGGTATTGTTGTCTATCGGTGGTTGGGGAAGTGGCCGATTTAGTGAAATGGCAGCTGATGAAATGAATCGACAGAAGTTTGCCAAAGACTGTTTACGTGTCGTAAAGGAGTTTAATCTTGATGGTATTGACATCGACTGGGAATATCCAACGAATTCTTCTGCGGGAATTTCGTCTTCTTTAGCCGATACGGAAAATTTCACCTTGCTCATGCACGATATTCGCAAGGCTATCGGTAAGAAGAGACTGTTGACTTTAGCTTCTGTGGCGAGCGGTAAGTATATTGCTTTTGACAAGATTGAGAAGGATGTGGATTTTGTGAATATCATGACTTATGATTCGGGGCACCCGCCGTACCATCATGCGAGTTTGCATCGTTCCGCTATGTCGGGTGGTACAACCTGTGTGGAGGCTGTAAAGGCGCATGTCGAAGGCGGTATGCCTGTGGAAAAATTGGTGCTGGGAATTCCATTCTATGGTCGGGGCAATAAAACTGATGTCAAAGGTTTTATAGATTATAAAGATCTGCTTGCCTTGCAGGGCTTTGAGCAGAAATGGGACGATGAAGCGAAAGCACATTATCTTGTCAACGATAAAGGGGAGTTTGTGTTGACCTATGAAACGCCAGAGTCGATTGCACTTAAATGCGATTACGTACACACGACGGGGCTGCTCGGTGCGATGTATTGGGAGTATGCAGGAGATACAACAGGTGGTGTCTTACGGGATGCAGTCTACAAAGGTATTATGCAATAAACAACAAAGCCGAACTTAAAGTTCGGCTTTGTTGTTTGTGGAGCTGGAGAGATTCGAACTCTCGTCCAGTCATGGTACTGTATACGCTTTCTACATGTTTAGCTTCTCTTTAATTGTCGGGCGAGGGAAGGTGAGTCGCTTACCTATACCGTACGCCGTAGTTGCTGTTTCTCACAAGTGCTTAGCAACATCACACTTGCCAGTTCTATTGTTCGATGCCCCGAATGTTAAACCAAAGAACAGGATCTAACGGGACAAATAGCTATGTTAAGTCTAACTTAAGCAGCTAAGGCGTAGTTTTCTTCGCCAGTTATAATTCTGAAAGTTCAGATTAAAGTGCTCTACTAACAACGCACTACATGCTTACATATCCGTCTCCATCCTGTCAATTCCGGTCAACCCCAATTATGTCCTACAAAGGTACTATTTTTTTGCTAAATGGGCAAGATATACGCGATTCTTGTTTAATGCCCTGGTTTTGAATGGAAAACAAATGACGCTTTATAAAATTACTTAGGATCAGGTATGGCCAGTATAAAACCTATGGAATTCGTGAAATATTAATGTTGCTTGCAATTATACAGTGTGAAATAAAAGTTATTTGATCGGCTGAATGCTCGGTATTTTCACAGGGACTTTGATAGGCAAGGAAGTTCTTGGTATACCTATGTTTCCAATAAAAAAGCTGGATGTAATATCCAGCTTTTTTATGATTTAATCAATCCAATTATTTGATCAATCCAGCTCTTTTCAATAGGGGTTCTACCGAAGGTTCCTGTCCGCGGAAGCGTTTGTATAGCACCATTGGATGTTCGGTTCCACCTTTTGAAAGGATATTATCCTTGAATTTAGTCGCGATTTCCTTATTGAAAATACCGTTTTGTTTAAAGTAGTCAAATGCATCGGCATCCAGGACTTCGGCCCATTTATAGCTGTAATAGCCTGAAGAATAACCGCCATTGAAAATATGGGAGAAGGCCGTACTCATGGCATTTTCCTTGACATCGGGATAGAGTTTTGTTGAGGCAAACTGTTCGTCTTCGAATGCTTTCAGATCCGAGATCGAAGTTGGATCCTGTCCATGCCAGCCCATATCCAATAGCCCAAAGCTCAATTGGCGCATAGTCGCCATCCCCTCAAGAAAGGAAGCGCTTTCGCGGATCTTTTCGACAAGTTCCATCGGGATCACTTCGCCAGTTTCATAGTGTTTTGCAAATAGCTCAAGGGCTTCTTTTTCATAGCACCAGTTTTCCATCACCTGACTCGGTAACTCGACAAAATCCCAATACACAGATGTTCCGGATAGTGTAGGATAAGTGCTGTCAGCGAGCATACCATGTAGGGCGTGTCCGAATTCGTGAAATAATGTCGTCACTTCCTGAAAGGTCAACAGCGAAGGTTTTGACGCTGTAGGACGCGTAAAATTGCAGACAATAGAGACATGAGGACGTTCTTGTTTACCATCTTGAATGTACTGTGGTTTGAAAGAGGTCATCCATGCCCCATTTCTCTTGCCCTTACGCGGGAAGAAATCGGCATAGAAGATAGCCACTAATTCACCATTGTCTTTACTGACTTCAAATGTTTGTACTTCTTCGTGGTAGGTATCTATTGTATCGACTTCTTTGAAGTTGATGCCAAACAAACGATGCGCTACTTCAAAAGCGCCTTGTAAGACATTTTCGAGTTTGAAATAAGGTTTGAGCTTTTCATCGTCCAGATTAAAGCGTTCTTGTTTCAGCTTTTCGGCATAATAGGCGCCATCCCATTTTTCCAGTTGGTCTATGCCATGTAAGTTTTTTGCAAATTGGGATAATTCTGCAAATTCTTTTACTGCTGCTGGTTTCGCTTTTCCCAGTAGGTCGTTTAGAAATTCCTTGACTTTGTCTGGGGCTTGTGCCATACGTTCGGCAAGGACAAAGTCGGCATGGGTAGCGTAGCCTAATAATTTGGCCCGTTCGAAGCGAAGTTTTACAATTTTAAGGACATTGTCCACGTTGTTGTGCTCGTTATCTTGAAATCCTTTGCGGCCTGCCGCGAGGGTAATTTCTTTGCGAAGTTCCCGATTGTCGGCATACGTGACAAAAGGAAGGTAGCTTGGAAAATCCAGGGTAAAAAGCCAGCCTTCTTTTTCGTTGGCTTTAGCCAGAGCATGTGCAGCTTCTATGGCACCCTCTGGAAGTCCGGCAAGATCTTTTTCGTCTGTTACCAACAGCTGGTAGGCATTGGTTTCGGCGAGGACATTCTCGCCGAATTTCAATTTTAAAAGCGATAGCTCGGCATCTATTTCGCGGAGTTTTCCTTTTTGTTCATCATTCAAAAGAGCTCCGTTGCGTACAAAATCCTTATAGGATTTTTCCAATAGGGTCGTTTGTTCTGCCGTCAATGTCAGTTGATCTTTCTGATCGTATACAGCCTTAACTCGTTTGAAAAGATCGAAATTTAAGGTGATATCATTTCCTAAAGCAGATAATTTTGGGGCTACATCCTGTGCGATTTTTTCAAGATCGGCGTTGGTTTCAGCGGAATGAAGGTTGAAAAAGATATTGGACAAGCGGTCTAGTGTTTGTCCTGAGTAAAACATCGCAGCGATCGTATTGTCGAACGTTGCCGTTTCGGGATTGTTGACGATTGCATCGACTTCATCTTTTGTCTGCTGAATAGCTTCATCAAATGCGGGAATATAATCTTCGTTTTTTATCTGTGAAAACGGAGCTGTGTCGTGCTGCGTTTTAAATTTCTCTGTTAAAATACTCATAGGAGTAAATGTAATAAATATTTATTTCAAGCGATAGCATCTACTTAAATTATGGAGCTGAGATGATATTTGACCGAATCGGCGTTTAAGCTGTGTCGAAAACGTATGGGGAATTGGCACTGCATAAAAAAAGAGCTCATAGGAGCTCTTTTTTTATATTGGGATAAGCGACTAGGCTAGTTTTCCTAATGCTTCTTTGATTCTTTTTAAAGCTTCGATCAAACTTTCATCTGAAGCTGCATAGGACAAACGGATGTAGTTGTCGTTACCGAATGAATCTCCACCTACAGTGGCTACGTGACCAACATTCAATAAGTACAATGCCAAATCAGATGAGTTTTTAATGACATTACCATCTTGGTCTTTTTTACCAAAGAACGAAGAGATTTCAGGGAAGAAATAGAATGCACCCTCTGGTAGATTTGTTCTTACACCTGGGATTTCACTCAATAGATCGTATACCAATTGGCGACGACGAGCGAAAGCTTCTTTCATTTTGTTGACAGATTCTAATCCTTGTTCATAAGCGACGATACCCGCACGTTGAGAAATTGAACAGGTACCTGAGGTTGTCTGTCCTTGTAATTTATCATTTGCGGCGGCAATGGTTTTGTTAGCAGCGATATAACCTAAACGCCATCCCGTCATTGCAAATGCTTTTGAAAAACCATTGATGATAATCACTCTATCTTTGATGCTTTCAAATTGTGCGATGGATTCGTGTTTGTCTACAAAGTTGATATGTTCGTAGATCTCATCGGATAGGATAAATACCTGCGGATGTTTTTCGAAAACTTCAGCTAATGCAGCCAATTCATCTTTGCTGTAAACTGTTCCAGTAGGGTTGTTTGGCGAAGAGAACATGAACAATTTGGTTTTTGGTGTAATTGCCGCTTCCAATTGTGCTGGTGTAATCTTAAAGTTATTGTCGATCTCTGTATTGATAAATACTGATTTTCCTTCTGCTAAAACGACCATTTCGGAGTATGATACCCAATAAGGTGTTGGGATAATTACCTCATCACCGGGGTTGATCAAAGTCAAAATTACATTAGACAGGGATTGTTTTGCACCTGTAGAAACAACAATTTGAGAGATATCATAATCTAAATTGTTTTCTGTCTTCAACTTGTTTACAATTGCCTGGCGCAATTCAGGGTATCCCGGTACCGGCGAATAACGCGTCCAGTTTTCATCTAGGGCTTTCTTCGCTGCATCCTTTACATGCTCAGGGGTGTTGAAATCAGGTTCACCTACGCTAAGGCTAATTACATTAACGCCTTTTGCTGCTAATTCGCGGCCCAACTTGGTCATTTTAAGTGTAGCCGATTCGGACAAATTATTTATCCTGTCTGATAAGTATGATGATGTGCTCATGGTAAGACAAAGATATTACATACGTTGCAAATAATCTTCTTTATTTTTGAGAATTTACAAAGAAAAGTAGCTCTTTTATTGGGCTTTTTTAACAAAAGGGCTATTGAAGCGATTTAGCACAGTTATTTAATTGATCCCCGACGTTGGATGTTCAAAACTAATCGTTCTGATTTGTCGTTATATCTTTACCTTTGCGCTCACAAAAATGTTGGCTAGTCCTCATTTCATCATTTGCTCATAAACGGTTTCATATAGAAGATAAGCATCATGTCAAGACAAAGAAGATTGGTTTTATTATCGCTTTTTACGGGAATAGGTCTGATGATTGTGAAGTTTTTTGCCTACTTCTTAACGGACTCCAGTGCAATCTTTACAGATGCGGCAGAGAGTATTGTTAATGTGATTGCTTCGGGTTTTGCATTTTATAGTATTTATCTTTCGGCACAGCCTAAGGATGAGAATCATCCTTACGGGCATGGTAAAGTGGAGTTCTTTTCGGTGTTTTTGGAAGGTGGACTTATTTTCATCGCTGGAGCCATTATCTTAGCCAAGGCTTGTTACAATCTTTTCTTTCCTGCAGCGTTAACACACCTCGAACAAGGGATTTATCTGATTGGTATTACATCTGTGCTAAATTTTGCTGTCGGATTCTATATCATGAAGCGCGGGCGTGCATTGGGCTCCATTACCTTGGTGGCAGATGGAAAACATCTGCAGGTCGATGCCTATAGTACGGTCGGATTGATACTGGGGTTATTGTTGATGAAACTGACAGGTTTCCTGTGGATCGATGTAGTCATCTCCATTGTATTGGGGCTTTTTATTCTCTTCAATGGTTATAAGCTACTTCGCCAATCGATCGGTGGATTGATGGATGAATCGGATACAGCACTTGTGCAGGATGTTGTTGAAATCTTGGAGCGCAATCGGAAAGATGAATGGATTGATGTCCATAATCTTCGTGTACAGCGCTATGGGAACGAACTCCATGTAGATTGCCATCTTACACTTCCCCGTTACCTTGACCTTACCCAGGTGCACGATGAAATTTCTGCTGTGGATAAGATTGTCAATAAGGAGATGTCGGTACGAACCGAATTTTTTGTTCATGCGGATCCTTGTCTTCCACAGTGCTGCCAGTATTGTCAGGTCGACAATTGCCCAATTCGTACGGAGCAATTTCGGGTAAGAATTTCTTGGGATACGGAAAATGTTACGCGGAATCAAAAACATTTTTTATATGCTATTGCCGAATAGGGAATACTGTTTCTTTCTCCTAATTAACAGGCATACGGTATCGTCTGATTTCTTCATGTATAGTAAACTAAAAAAAAGCCAGGTTATATAAATATATATAAAAAAAGGTATCTTTGCCTTTTAGCAAAAGAGTTTAAAAATCCTATATGAAGCACATTCGTAATTTCTGTATTATTGCGCATATTGACCATGGCAAAAGTACTTTGGCAGACCGCCTTTTAGAGTATACCAATACCATCAGTCAGCGTGAGGCACAGGCACAATTACTTGATAATATGGATTTGGAACGTGAACGTGGTATTACGATCAAGAGTCACGCCATCCAAATGAATTATAAAAGAGATGGTCAGGAATATATCTTGAACCTAATCGATACCCCGGGACACGTGGATTTTTCTTATGAGGTGTCGCGTTCAATTGCTGCCTGCGAGGGCGCTTTATTGATCGTTGATGCATCTCAAGGTATTCAGGCCCAAACGATTTCAAATTTATATCTGGCGTTGGAACATGATTTGGAAATTATCCCGATCCTCAACAAAATGGATCTTCCAGGTGCTATGCCAGAAGAAGTCAAAGATCAGATTGTGGATTTGATCGGTGGTGACCGTGATGCGATTATTCCTGCATCCGGTAAAACAGGTCTTGGGGTTCCGGATATTTTGGAAGCTATTGTAGACCGTATTCCACATCCTGTGGGTGATCCTGACGGACCTTTGCAAGCCTTGATTTTTGACTCTGTTTTCAACTCATTCCGTGGTATCATGGCTTATTTTAAAGTTGAAAATGGTGAAATCCGTAAAGGCGACCGCGTGAAATTTGTTGCCACTGGGAAAGAATATTTTGCCGATGAAATTGGGACGCTGAAGTTGAATCAAGTACCCAAAGAAGTCATTAAGACCGGTGATGTTGGTTATATTATCTCTGGAATTAAGGAGGCACGTGAAGTGAAAGTGGGGGATACCATTACGCATAAAGATCGTCCTTGTTCTGAGGCTATCCAAGGGTTTGAAGAGGTGAAACCGATGGTCTTTGCGGGTATTTATCCTGTAGATACGGAAGATTACGAGGAGTTGCGTGAATCTATGCACCGTTTGCAGCTGAACGATGCTTCTTTGGTGTTTGAACCAGAGTCGTCAGCAGCCCTGGGTTTCGGCTTCCGTTGTGGGTTCTTGGGTATGCTTCACATGGAGATTATTCAGGAGCGCCTCGAGCGCGAGTTTGATATGACGGTTATCACGACAGTTCCCAACGTATCTTATAAGGCCTATATGACCAAAGATAAAGAGGAAGTGATCGTACATAATCCTTCAGATCTACCAGATCCAAGTAAATTGGATTCAATCGAAGAGCCCTATATCAAAGCTAATATTATTACGAAATCGGATTTCGTAGGACCAATTATGTCTCTTTGTATCCAGAAACGTGGTACGATCATGAATCAGCATTATTTGACTTCAGATCGTGTTGAATTGGTTTTTGAAATGCCAATGGGAGAAATTGTATTTGACTTTTATGATAAGTTGAAAACAATCTCTAAAGGTTATGCTTCATTTGATTACCACCAGATTGGTTATCGCAAGTCAGACTTGGTCAAATTGGATATCCGATTGAACGATGAACCTGTAGATGCCCTGTCGTCGTTAATTCACAGAAGTAACGCCTATGATTTTGGTAAAAAGATCTGTGAAAAACTAAAAGAACTGTTACCACGTCAACAATTTGAAATTCGTATTCAAGCGTCAATCGGCGCAAAGATCATCGCACGTGAGACGATCTCCGCTTTACGTAAAGATGTTACAGCAAAATGTTATGGTGGTGACATCTCCCGGAAGCGTAAGCTTTTGGAGAAACAAAAGAAAGGTAAGAAACGCATGCGTCAGGTTGGGAACGTAGAGATTCCGCAATCTGCATTTATGGCGGTATTGAAATTAGATTAATCAAAATAACACTATAATAAAGGAGCTCTTGGGCTCCTTTTAAATACAATAAAATCTCCTAAACATGAATCTATTAGATGGTAAACTAGTTTCCGAAAAAATTAAAGAGCAAATTGCGTTAGATGCGGCTGAATTTACGACACAGACTGGCCGCAAACCTCATCTGGTTGCTATCCTTGTGGGGAATGATGGTGGTAGTGAAACCTATGTGGCCAGCAAAATGCGCAATTGTCAACTGGTCGGTTTTGAATCAACAAACATTCGTTATGATGAAAACATTACCGAGGATGAATTGATCGCTAAGGTCAAAGAAATCAATCAGGATGAGTCTATTGACGGTTTGATTGTTCAGCTGCCTTTACCAAAACATATTGATCCGGATAAAGTTACCGAAGCAATTGATTACCGCAAAGATGTGGATGGTTTCCACCCAATCAACCTCGGGCGCATGCAACGTAATCTTCCTTGTTTTATTCCAGCAACACCATATGGTATTATGCTGATGTTGGAATATTATAAGATCGATACTGCAGGCAAGCACGCCGTTGTGGTTGGAAGAAGCAATATCGTAGGATCGCCAATGAGTATCTTACTGGCACGTAATTCCAATCCAGGTAATTGTACAGTGACATTAACACATAGTCGTACAAAAGATCTTAAAACGGAGGTTCTGAGAGGCGACATCGTTGTTGCAGCAATTGGTAAGAAAAATTTTGTTACGGCCGACATGGTTAAAGACGGTGCAGTAGTGATCGATGTGGGTATCAATAGAGAAACTTCTACAGCAACGAAATCTGGTTTTAAGTTATATGGGGATGTTGATTTTGAAAATGTTGCTCCTAAGGCCTCGTGGATTACACCTGTACCAGGGGGCGTAGGTTTGATGACGATTGTTGGTTTATTGAAAAATACGCTCGAAGCTGCGAAAGGAACGATCTATCCAAAGCAATAATTTTGTCTATTTGGCATAGAAGTTGTAAATTGATGTATGCGCGCTCTGATGAGCCGTTGAAAACTACACTCATAAATCAATTTATAATGAAAAAAATTGCACTTTTAGCAGTCGTAGCAGGAGCATTGGTGATGTCTTCTTGCAACAATTCGGAGAAAAAAGACACTACAGCGACAGATTCGGCACAAACCGTCGGTGAGCATGTAGATGCGGCGATCGCAGATTTGAAAAATGCGGAAGAAAATGCGCGTTTGAAAGCAGAACAAGCAAAAAAGGATCTGGATGAAGCTATCGCAAAAGGTGATAAAGCAGCTGAAGAAAAAGCTCGCGCTGCTTCTGAAGAAGCTAATACTGCCTGGGAAAAAACAAAGGCTGCGCTACGTAATGCCGGTGAGGATGTAAAAGAGGGATTGAAAGATGCAAAAGATGCGACAGTGGATGCAACGAACACGGCTGTTGATAAAACAAAGGATGCTGCAAAAGATGTCGCTGACGGTACGAAGAAAGTTGCAAATGATGTTGCGACTGGAACGAAAGAGGCCGCTAAAGATGTAAAAGATGCTTCCAAAAAAGTAGGTGACGATATTAGCCGGAAAGCAAAAAATGTAGGTGAAGCGTTAAAGAATTAGTCGACGTATTTCATTTTAAAGATAGGGAAGGTGGGCACTTTTTTGAGTGCCCACCTTTTTTATATCATATCGTTATCATATTGACTTCAATACGCTTATTGGTAATAATCCCATAACAATTTGGAGAGCTTACGGGTAAGTGCCTCTGCTTCATTTGTTTTACCCCAGCTTTTGTCCGTGTTGTTCTTGGTGAAAATACTGAAAACGTAATCTCCTTTCGGCGCATTGACCAAAATGACCTCATTGCGTACGTCATCTAAAGAGCCTGTTTTTGAAGCTGTTTTGATAGTGGAAGGGATTTGCGATAGCCCTCTCTCGTCATAGAACATGTTGCCCATAAAACGATACATCTGATCGGAAGATTTTGAGGACACAACTTTGCCTTGTCGGATTAGTGTGACCAAGTCGGCCATTTCTTTTGGTGTAGTCTGGCCCCAACCATATTTTTCCCAATCCGGTTTCCGCCCCTCCGTCTGCGAGTTGACACGTGTATGGGGCAGTTGAAGGCTACTCATTAATTGATTGATTGCGATACCTCCTCCTGCTAGCTTTTGATTCCAAATGCTGGTTACATTATCACTATACGATAGCATAAGTGCGACCAAAGTTTTCAGGTCAACCTGTGTACTATCCTTAAAGAACTGCATCAGTCCTGAGCCACCATAGCGTTGACTCGAACGGTAGAGTAGTTGCTGATCAAGTTGTAGTTCTCCTTTTTCAATTTTATCAAAGATACCGACTAAAATGGGGATTTTGACAATGCTTGCTGTAGGGAAAATGCTGTCGCCCTGAATGTTGACTTCTTTATTTTTTTTAAGATGGTGTACATAAATGCCAACATCGCCTTGAAAACCCTGAATGAGCTGTTTTATCTGTGATTCGAGTTTTTTATCGGTAGCGGCTTTTTGTCCAAAGGACATTAATGATAAGAATAGTAACGTAAATGATAGGAATATTTTGTGCATTGTGAAGTTATAATGTATGTTAAATGTGGTGGATAATAGTTATTTTTATTTTTTATAGGGCTTAAGTTATGAAATATCCATGATTCGTACGCATAAACATCGCTGAAAAATAAACTGGATATTCTAGTATGGACATTGAAAGACTGGTTTTTGACTATGAAGTTATTTATGATTTTGATCGGTTGTAAGCCGAAAAATAGACGGACAGAACAGCATGACATTTTCTTTGGCATTGGGAATGAGCTCAAGGATTTTGTTGATCCCATTAAAGATTTTTGGCCTGAGGCTGATGGTAAAATCCATATTGATGCCTACCGTATTGTCCATAAGATCGGGGAATATGAAATTAAGGTTACTGAAAGGGGGAATGGACAGGATGTTGATTCGGAGGTGAAATTGTTTTTTGTTAATTTAGGGGGATACAAACCGAATGAATTTGATGAGTTCCATTACAAAGAGCTTATTGTTGCATCGAGTTTGGCCAAGGCTACTGAAAAGGCAAAACGGACTGTTTTTTGGAAGCACCACAGTTCGGCACACATCGATGATAAGTATGGTTTGGATGTTGATGATATTTATGAGATCGAAGATTTGCTATTACCTCGTGATAAAGAGCAGTATAGTATTCAAATTACTCCAAAGACCGGTTTGGAAGAAGATACCATTGCGAATGGCTATTTTAAACTGAGCGCGTTATAGAGGGAATGCGCTATTCGATTTCTTAAACATAAAAAAGGCTTCTCTATAAAGAAGCCTTTTTTATGTTTAACCAACTTATTGTTGGTTCTGATGTTGTTTTCTAATGACACTATGTTTTTTGCCGTATACAAAATAAATCAATAAGCCTATACCAAGCCAGACGGCCAAACGCTCCCAGCTTTCTATTGGCAATGAAGCCATCATTAAAATACAGACCAAGATTCCCATGATCGGAACGAAAGGAACCAGTGGTGTTTTAAATGGGCGCTCCAAATTGGGGTCTGTTTTACGTAGTACTAAAATACCTACACATACGAGGGTGAAGGCAAATAGGGTACCGATACTGACCATATGGCCAAGGTCTGAAACTGGAACGAAACCTGCGAATATACTGACGAATACCATGAAAATAGCGTTTGTTTTCCAAGGAGTCTGTCTTTTGGATAAGTCTGAGAATATCTTTGGAAGCAAACCATCCTTACTCATCGAATAAAATACGCGGCTCTGACCAAGTAACATCACGAGAATAACTGAAGTGTATCCTGCAATAATCGTAATAATCAACGCTGTATTTAAGAAATGGTAGCCTGTTCTGGCAAAAGCTGTCGCAACTGGCTTAGCGTCCCCCTTAAACATCGTGTAATGTTCGATTCCGGTCATTACGTAGGAGAATAAAACATACAAAAGTGTACAGATTATTAATGAACCGATGATACCAATAGGCATACCTTTTTTTGGATTTTTTGCTTCTTGGGCAGCTGTACTCACCGCGTCAAAACCGATGAATGCAAAAAATACAACGCCTGCAGCACGCAATACACCGCTGATGCCAAAGTGGCCAAAGTCATCACTCTTTAGAAATGACCAGAAGCTTTGTTGCCCACTTTTTACAAGCTCTTCACCTGCATTTACAGGAATAAATGGATCGTGGTTTGCAGGATTGATAAAGCTCCAACCCAAGGCGATAAAAATCAATACGACGCCGACTTTTAGAATTACCAATATATTGTTTACACGGGATGATTCCTGTGTGCCACGCATCAGCAATAGCGAGAGTAAACAAACAATAATGATCGCAGGTAAGTTAACCACGCCACCTTCCCAAGGGCCTTTGAGTAGGGTATCGGGGAGTTGGATGTGGAATATCATCAGGAGCTGGTTGAAATATTGGGACCAGCTGACGGCTACTGTAGCTCCTGCTAGTGCATATTCGAGGACGAGATCCCAGCCGATAATCCAGGCGACAAATTCACCCATTGTGGCATAGGAATACGTGTAAGCACTTCCTGCAACAGGAATCATAGAGGCAAATTCGGCATAACAAAGACCTGCGAACCCACAGCCTACTGCTGCGATAATGAAAGATAGGATAACAGCTGGCCCTGCATTTTCAGCAGCGGCAATTCCTGTTAGGGAGAAAAGTCCTGCCCCAATGATGGCCCCAACACCGAGGGCGATAAGGCCCGAGCTGGACAGTGTCCTCTTTAGCGTGTGTTCACCATTTTCATTTGCTTCAGCAATGAGTTGAGGAATCGATTTTTTAAATAGCATAGGATTAATTCTTTACGATTATTTAGCTTTTTAATTGTTTAATTAATGTCAAATATAAATGATCTCAATGAAAAAAGGGAAGATTGCTCCTCCCTTTTGTAATAAAATCTGAATCAAATGCTTGTTTGGGTACTAATATGCTGCTGTAAAGCGTTTATTGAGGAATTGTTTGTTCTCAATTTCGTCTGCTATTGCTACAGCAAGATCCTCTACTGATAACCTAGATCGACCTTCCTGATCAAATACAGGAGCATCAAGGCCTGTACGGTATTTTCCTGTACGGGTTCCACCAGCATGGGAATTCATTTCTATAGCAGGACTAAACATGGTCCAGGTAAGTTGATCTTCTTTTTGGATGGTTTTCAGGTAATCTGCTGCAGCTAAAGCCCCAGGTTTAATTTCTTTTGGAAAATCCGGTGAATCGACCAGTCTATTTCCATCAATCAATAAACTTCCTGCACCACCAATAACAATGAAACGATTGATACCGGCATCCTTAACAGCCTGTTGGATTGCCAATGCACCTTTTGTAAAATCTTCATAAAGATTAGGGTTGGTCCATCCGGCATTGAAAGCCGAAACAACAACATCAACACCTTTTAGAGCAGAAACCAATTGATTATTATCATTGATATCTACTTGGAGTTTGGTTACTTTTTCAGTCGATGGAATATTTTCGGTGTGGCGGGCGATTGCAACGACGTCATAGTTGCGGTCTACCAATTCTTTTACGAGATGAGATCCTACGTATCCTGTGGATCCAATTACTGCTACTTTCATGTTTCCTTTAATTAAATGTTTTGCTAAAATCAGCTAGGGTTATCTTTCCCAAACGCTGTACAATATCAGTGTCGACTTCCTGATACAGATACTGGAGTTTGGAGTTGATATTTTTGCCAACAACACAGGCCGGATTGGGATTGTTAAATTTCCCGCCGAAATCGCTTTGCTTGGTGCTGATATAAATATCAGCCAAGGTAATCGTTGGATTCTCGGGATTTATGCGAATACCGCCGCCCTTACCTTCTTTACTCGTGAGTAAAGATGCTGTTTTAAGAGATGCAATTTCTTTGCGAACCACACTTGCATTGACCTGAATGCTTGACGCAATATATTCAGAAGAAAGCCATTGATTTGCCTCCTCTAACTGTGCCAGAACCATAATGTGTAATGCTGTTGCGAACCTCAAGTTGTGTAACATCCTCTGCTGATTTTTCTAAATTATAACACAAAGTAACAGAAAAGGTTTTAAACTGAAATAAAAATTATTACAGTTTAAAACCTTCTGACAATCACGTGATAAAAGTGTTTGTTTTTTATTTTTTCTCGTTAAATTTTTTATAACTATCCATAATATAGACCTTCAAAGTTTCTTGGCTGCTGTTTTGGATAAATTTATAAGATGGTCTAAATCGTTCCTTAAACAGGGCTAGATCCGAACCATTGAGCGGAGTCAATTCTTTGATCAGGTTTTCTGTGAACTTTCTGTCAACTGCTCTTTTTTCGAGTTCATCGACCAGAAGTTTATAGTTTGAACGGGCTTGTTTTCCCTCTTTGCTAAATATGCGGCTTGGAGAAATCCGTACTCCACCGCGATTTTGACTTGCGTCAGAATACTTTCCTAAAGTCTTCTCGCGCTGGATTTCAGCAGCAAGTCTGCTGTCTGTCATCCGTTCGACGACAACTTCACTCAGTTCGATAACATTATTCATTCTGTTCAAATAGATTCTGCGTAAGCTTGTATCATAAATGAAGACCGTATCCTGTTCGTATCCGACGGCCTTGATCAACAAGAGGTCGTTTATATTGGCGTCAATAGCAAAGGAGCCATCTCTATTGGTCTGTACTTCAACCTTGGTTCTTAAATTTTGGATCTGTGCAGCCTCGATTTTCTCACCGCTGACAAGTTCCATAATAATCCCCTTGGTTTTTTCCTGTGCAACAAGATGTCCACTCATTAGCGTAATAAGTAAGCAGCTTAGAATCGTTTGTAAGATTTTCATGCGAATAAATATAGTATGTATTTTCAATCTATGAATGAACAGGATATTTGCTGTTTTGTTTACGCCATACATTCATGATTGTTCTCTAGCCAAAAATAACGAATAGATTTTGAAAATTTGCTAATTTGCTTTCCACGAATTATTGTCTGGATTCTTGTCTGGCATAACCATGTCTGGATCTAACTGTACGGATTGCAATGATTCTGTGGTCGGTATTTTAAATTGCCATACATCGTTTCTTTCCCAGATTTCCACCGGTAGTTTTTTTCGGATCTTCTTGCCCGATACGGTTGTCGCTTCAATAATAACTGGCATCGGTAATTTTTCGAGATTTTCCACAGTGACAAGTGCGCCAAATTTTGGCTCGTTGTTGACATAGGATACTGATTTTATACCTTGGTCCATTTGCCAGTTGTTGACAAACCACCCGCGCCAGAACCAGTTTAGGTTTTCTCCAGCACCGTTTTCAATGGCTTTGAAGAAATCCTCTGGAGTAGGGTGTTTGTAAGCCCATTCTTGGATATATTTTTTAAAAGCGTAATCGAAGCGCTCGGGACCGATGATTTCGTTTCGCAATAATTTCAGTCCATAAGCTGGCTTATAGTAGACCAAAGCACCAATATTACGTTCTTTCATGTTTTGCGGAGTACTCATGATCGGTTCAAGATTACGGGCAGTAAAGATGTAGGATCTGCTCGCCTGATTACGGTAATATTCACCATTATTGAATTCCTTTGTAGCGAGTTCGTTAATAAATGTATTGAACCCTTCATCCATCCAGCCATGTTCACGTTCGTTGGATGCGACAATCATTGGGAACCAATTGTGACCAAACTCGTGGTTAGTAACCCCCCAAAGTGAACCTGCTTTGGCCCGATTGCCACAGAACGACAAGGCTGGGTATTCCATTCCACCAACATTGGAAGCTACATTCACAGCTACAGGGTAAGGATATTCAAACCAGCTTTTTGAATAGATTTCAATTGCGGCTTTTGTATATTCTGTCGAGCGTTCCCAGGCATTGTTACTGTTACTTTCAATTGGATAGGCTGACAAAGCAAGGGATTTTTTTCCGCTGGGCAGATTGATCTTCGCACCATCTACTATAAATGCCGTAGAGGAGGCCCAAGCAATGTCTTGCGCATTATTAAGTTGATATTTCCAGGTTAAGGTTTTCTTGTCAGGTCTGGAGTTTTTTGCGGTAACTTCTTCGGCGGAGCGGATGATTACGGTTTCATCGCTACGTTGTGCCTGTTGGTATCGTTTGAGTTGCTCAGCTGTAAATACTTCCTGTGGGTTTAACAATTCGCCACCCAAGACAACCATGTGGTTTGCTGGAGTAGTGATCTCAACCTGGTAATTTCCGAATTCACGATAGAACTCTCCTGGTCCTGTATAAGGAAGCGTATTCCAACCTCTAATGTCGTCATAGACACACAGTCTTGGGAACCATTGTGCAATGGCATAGATTTTTCCGTTTTTTGTATCAAGTATACCGGTACGATCAGCTCCATATTTAGGAACGGTGTATTGGTATTTAATCTTAAAAGTTATTTTTCCGCCCTTGCTCTTTAATGCCGTCGGAAGTCGAAGCTGCATGCGGGTATCGTCAATAATATGTTCGATCGTATTTCCGTTTACGTCCGTAACCGATTGTATCTGATATCCACCATCAAAAGTGGAGTTGCCATCACCGTAACGGCTGTCGGTCAAGGGGGAGATCAATTGACCACGGCCATGTTGTGAAAACATATTTTGATCTAACTGCAACCACAGATAGTTCATATTGTCCGGACTATTGTTACTATAAGTAATCTCAACAGCTCCTGTAATTTGATCATTTTGATCATTCAGGGAAGCCTGAATTTTATAATCGGCTGCATTTTGCCAGTAGGCAGGGCCCGGTTTTCCGGCTGCGGAACGATATTCGTTACCATTATTTTTAAAAAACAAGGGTGCAAAGGCCTCAGTATAGCTATAATTGGATGTTTTCTCCTGTGCAAAGGCCGGATAAGCATAGCTCAACGCAACAAGGCTTAAAGAAGCCAGTGCAATTCTTTTCATCATACGTTTACTTAAATTATGTTTATTTGCTCCAATATACAATGAAAAGTACATTGAGCCAAAAAAAACGAAAACGACGTCTTAAAAGTTAAGGGAAAAAGGGGGACTTTAAAGGTGTATTTGGTACAATTGGAGGCTTTTTAAGACCTCCATTCCAGGGAGCTTTCTGGAACTATTTTAAATTTGTTACGTACTCTGTTTCATTAAAACCAAGTAATATGCCTTTATTGTATTCAATAACGGGACGTTTAATCATACTCGTGTTTTCCTGAAGCACCTTATTGGCGCTATTACTGTCTACGACTTGTTCTTGAGTTTCCGGAGATAGTTTTTTCCATGTAGTTCCCTTTTTATTCACTAAGGCCTGCCAGTCTACCTGTGTTTCCCATTCTTTTAATTTATCCTCACTGACACCTTCTTTTTTGAAGTCATGAAATTGAAAGGGGATATTGTTGTCTTCCAACCATGTAAGTGCTTTTTTTACTGTGTTACAATTTTTGATACCGTATACCTGTAGCATAATAGTGACAATTTGGTGAATCCAAATTTAATCAATCTCGACACAATATTTAAAATAATTCGTATTTCTGAATACATTCAAGATGCCTTATCTGTGATCCAATGATAATTGCGGATATCCTGTTGTTCATGGTATTGGGAAAAATAGGGACAAGTGGACTATTCTATTCAAAGGAATAATCAGAGGTTTATGATTTGTTAAGATTCTATATTCCCTATGGATTGATAGTGTATTTAGTACACTATAAAAATTAGGAAGTAATAATAATTTTTAATAATTTAGTAGCTTCAAGTATAATGAAAGATTAAAATAAATCAATAACAGAAATATGAGCCTAAAAGATTTTAAAGGTGTATTGACAGGAGATCAAGTACAAGAGTTGTTTGAGGTAGCGAAGAAACATAAGTTTGCTTTGCCTGCGGTAAACATTATCGGAACAAACTCTATCAATGCGGTTATGGAAACTGCGAAAGCAGTAAATTCTCCTGTAATTATTCAATTGTCAAATGGTGGAGCGCAATTCTACGCTGGTAAAACCTTGAACAACGATAATTTACAAGCTTGTGTATTGGGAGCGGTATCTGCAGCACAACATGTTCATTTATTAGCTGAGCATTATGGTGTAGCGGTTATTCTGCATACAGATCACGCAGCTAAGAAACTTTTACCTTGGATCGACGGTTTGTTGGACGCTGGCGAGAAATTCTTTGCGCAACACGGAAAACCATTGTTCTCTTCTCACATGTTGGATTTATCGGAAGAGCCAATTGAAGAAAATATTGAAATTTCAGCTAAATACTTAGCACGTATGAAACCACTTGGTATGACTGTAGAGATCGAGTTGGGTGTTACAGGTGGTGAAGAAGATGGTGTTGACAACTCGGATGTAGATAGTTCAAAACTGTATACTCAGCCGGAAGAGGTTGCCTATGCTTTTGAAGAACTGTCTAAAGTATCTGACAAATTTACAGTGGCAGCTGCATTTGGTAACGTTCATGGTGTTTACAAACCAGGTAATGTGAAGTTGCAACCAGTTATATTACACAATTCACAAGAATATATTCGTGAGAAATATAATCTTACTGCTGAAAAACCAGTAAACTTTGTATTCCACGGAGGTTCTGGTTCATCTCCTGAAGAAATTGCAGAAGCGATTTCATACGGTGCAATCAAAATGAACATTGATACCGATATGCAATGGGCGTTTTGGGATGGTGTGAGAGCCTATGAAGCGAAAAACCACGATTATTTGCAAGGTCAAATCGGTAATCCTGAAGGAGCTGATTCTCCGAATAAAAAATATTACGATCCACGCGTTTGGTTACGTAAAGGTGAAGAAACTTTTGTTGCTCGTCTGAAAGAAGCGTTCGCTGATTTGAATGCAGTAGATGTCAATAGCAAACTATAAGTATAAGCTAAAAAATAGATTATAAAAACGTCTTTAGTGCCCCCAAAAAGTTAAACACTTTATGGGGGCATTTTTTTATGTCAAAATAGGTTAAAAATATTGTTCTTAGTAGGAATTGGCTTATTTTTTGACGAACAACAATAAAAAGTCAAGTAAATATGAAATTTTTAGGAGTCAGTGTAATTCTTTTATTAATTGCCCAAATGGGGTTTGGGCAGGTGAAGCAAAATGTTGGCGATTTTTCTTCGGTTGTAGCGACAGACAAGATTCAGGTGGAGTTGATTAAGTCCGACGAGTCCTTGGTGACGTTTGAAGGACAGAATCACGAGAATGTTAAGGTGGTCAACACAAATGGATCCTTGGTTTTGAAAATGAATACGTTGAATATGCTGCAAGGAGGGAATATCTCTGTGAAGGTGTATTACAAGAGTTTGAACAATGTGGAAGCAAAAAAAGGGGCCAAGGTATTTGCGACCACAAATAATACAGTTGCTGCTGATCACTTAAAAGTATATGCTTCAGAAGGTGGTCTGGTCGATCTCTATACAGCGGTAAAAACAGCTGAAATAAAAGTGACCTCAGGTGCTACAATCGCTTTGTATGGAAAGGCAAACAAACAGGAGATCATTTCGAATTTTGGCGGTAAATATGAAGGAAAAGATTTTAAGACGAACACCACGGTGGTAACCGTCAATGGTGGTGGTAAAGCGGATGTTTATGTTACTGATTCCATCGAAACCAAAACACGTGGCGGTGGCGTCATTGATGTTTATGGAAAACCAGAACAACGTGTAGAAAAGAAAATGGCTGGTGGAACAGTCAATTTTAAATAAGAGAACTGTCTTGGATTTGTCAATTTTCTGATGCTTAGATTTTAGGTGATTGAAGCGAAAAGAGTGAAATTTAGGGGAGGAGATGGAATAAAAAGGGTTTAACTTAACCGGGGTAATGATCGTCGTTTAACCTTTTTATTAAAAAGGTCAGTTATTTTGTTTTTCTCATCAGAAACCTTCTTCATTTGTGCTTAAAATATCTATTTTTGTAAAGGAATAATAAAAATAGTATTATGGCAAAGCGTAATTATGTTTCAAATTCTACGGAATCTACGCGCATGTTCAAGAATGACTTTTTAGAGTCTTTGACGAAGGTGCATTGGAGTGTACCTTTGATTTTCTATGTACCCGTGGTTGTGTTCTTTTCGTATAAAGCGCTAGTTTGGGGAGAGGTTTCCTTCTTAACATACATGGGGTATTTTATTTTTGGTTTAGCTTTCTGGACTGCTTTTGAATATGCATTACATCGTTGGGTATTTCATTTTCACCCGACAACGGAATGGGGAAAGCGAATTGCTTTTATTTTCCATGGTGTGCATCATGATTACCCAAGAGACCGTATGCGTTTGGTGATGCCATTGTCAGCGAGTATTCCACTCGCTCTTTTGGTGTATCTTGGTTTTACATTGTTTTTCTCGAATGAGTTTATCCTGGCCTGCTTTTTCTCAGGTTTTATGGTGGGGTATTTGATCTATGACGAATGTCATTATGCGATGCACCATGCTAATTTTAAAAGCGGCATTTTCAAACGCATCAAGCAGCACCATATGTTGCATCATTATTCTGATCCCGAAAAAGGCTTTGGAGTAAGTTCTTCCTTATGGGATGAAATTTTACGCTCAGGTTTCGAAGAAAAGGAACCCAAAAAAGAATCTACTTCCTTAAAAGAAGAAAAAGCATAAATTGAATCACATCAACTAAAAAAGCCCTGGATAGTTTCCAAGGGCTTTTTTTATGGATTAATTTTTATTTATCAATGTGATCAAGTGGGCTTTGTAGGCCAACTTTAGATCAAGGGTTTCTTGTTGGGATTGGCCTGCAGGTATTCCAGTTTGAACTGAAACATTTGGGCCATTTTCTGGGTTCTTCGTCAATTTTGGTG
>NZ_DJTD01000040.1:0-4278 GCF_002440385.1 Sphingobacterium sp. UBA6317
CACAAAGGTGTATAATATTGGCGTTACGCACTCCATGGCAAAGAGAAGCCAAATCTAATTTGGCCAAACCAGCCGAGCTACTCGGGGGCTGTGATGATGTTTTTTGATTGTTGTTTTTTGTTCATAACTCGTTTTATTGGTAACGAGTCTTGCAGGGTAGCAATCAACATAAAGAGGGGGCTGCATCCCATACTCCAAAAGATTCTCAGGCCTAAAGTCGCATTGGGTAAACAGCAGCCCCACACTTCAATGAATTAAATGCAAAAGTAGCATTTTCCATTGAAAGCGTGAGATATTTCTGCTGCCTTGCCACTTGGCCTGAGAATGGAGAGCAAGACTTTTGAATATCTATATTTTTAATATTTTTCTATTATCTATTTCATATTTTATTATCGTATGTGATGGTAGCAAAGATACAAAACAAAGCTATAGTAAACAAATTTGTTGACCATTTTTTTCTTAATATATCGATTTTGAGAAGATGGATCAGAAACAAAAAGAATTTCGCATTAAACTGGGACAACGTATTGAACAACTTAGAGTTGAAAAAGGAATTGAGCAGGGTGAATTAGCATCAATAATTAATAAAGACAAACAATTTATTAATCGATATGAGCGCCAAGGAGCAAATCCAACTGCATTTATTCTAACCCAATTAGCTGACGCACTTAAAGTTACACCAAATGATCTTTTAGATTTCTCCAAAATAACATGAAATAATTAAAATTATTAGTTCAATGTTCACCTTTTCAATATTGGAACGAACCAACCCATCAAATGCTAATCAAAGACATTCTATAAAATATATAATAGATGGTTTTTGTAAAAGTATAATTCACATCTATTTAGTTAGATGTAGTATGATTAAAAACAAACTATAAATATTGAGTATAATAAATTTTTAAACAAGATGGAAATCTGCTAAGTGCAATACACTATTTTTTGTAAATTTGAAAATTAACCATTTTAAAGCATTATGGATTTCGACTCTCAGTTAAATGAACAAAAAAGAAAGGTAGACTTTAATACGTTTGATCTTTCTGTAAAAGAACTAGTAAGTATGTTTGACGACGGGATAATTGATATCGCCCCGGAATACCAACGACAATTTAGATGGAAAAATGATCGACAATCAAATTTAGTGGAATCAATTTTCTTAGGTATTCCTATTCCTAGTTTATTTATGGCAACAAATTCAGATAATACATGGGAATTGATTGATGGAGTACAAAGACTGAGTTCGATCATAAGATTCTGCGGTAACGAAAATGTTATTAAAAAACTCCAAGAAACTAATACCGAAGAAATATCTAATTTAAAATTATCTGATTTAAATAAACTAACAACTTTTAACGGAAAGAAATTCAGTGATCTCCCAAGAACAATCCAGCTAGATTTCTTATTAAAACCACTTAAAGTTATAACATTAAGTGATAAAAGTGATTTAAGTGTAAGATTTGATTTATTCGAAAGACTAAATACTGGTGGAGTGAGTTTAACTGATCAAGAAATACGCAGTTGTATCTATAGGGGTAAATTCAACGATTTCATAAAGGAACTGAGCACTTATGAGAGTTTTAAGAAAACAGTTATTTTAACCAAATCAATGGAAATGGATGGAACAAGAGAAGAATTTGTACTTCGATTTTTCGCTTTCTTAAATAATTATAAAAATTTCGACCATAGCGTTGTTGACTTTTTAAATGATTATATGATGTTCGCTGGCAAATCAAACAATTTTGATTACAAAATAAATGAAACAATATTTAAAAAAGTATTTGACCAACTATCAACTCTTGAAAACGGAATATCGCGTAAACAGAAAACAACACCTGTAAATTTATTTGAAGGCGTTGCAGTGGGAGCAGCTCTTGCAATAAGAGATAAAGGTAATTTAAATTTAAATGGTATCGCAGAATGGATGGTTTCCGACGATCTAAGAAAATATACTACTGGAGCAACTAACACAAAATCTAAGGTAAAAGGTAGAATTGAATATTGTAAAGAGAAGTTCTCAAGAGAATAAATGTTCACAGATTTAAAGACAGATTCCGCGTCTAGGTTAGTAGAAGTGAGGGATTTTTTAGATTTAATTAATTCCCTAATTCCCTCTCCACCGATACCTACACCTAACAATCTTTTGACAGCAAAAGGATTATTTTATGTTCATATATATGGAGTATTTGAATTTACCATAACGTCTTGTATAAAAAGAACCATAATATTAATAAATAATGAAAACGTAAATATTAATGATTTACAACCATTGCTTCTAACTATGGCTCTCAACTCCGAATTTGATAGCCTTGCCAATGTAAAAGCTCGAAATTGGGATTGTCGATGGAGCTTATTCGAGAAAATACGCGATAATTCCATAAGTCAAATAATAACCGATTTAATTCCGACAGACGGCAAAAACATAAGATATAAGCAATTAGAAAGCATTTGGAAAACATTTTGTATTAATTCTCCAATCTTAAATCTTCCTTCAATTGGAGGAAGACTCAAAGATATTGTTGACAATAGAAACGCCATTGCACATGGGAACACTACCTCGTCAGAAATTGGAAGTCGTGTAACGATGAATGACTTATACAATAGATATAATGAGATAAGTAGTTATTGTAGCTATGTGATTCAAGTATTTGAAGAATACGTATTAAATAAAGATTATTTAAAATAGCACAAACATAATCTTTAATAAATGCTGTCAAAAGCCGCTTATATAAGTACCCGACAATTTTTTCAGGATTAGGAAAACTGTCTTGTCCTGAAATAGCTTTACACCAAAATTGTAAAGGACATGGGAAAAGTTCCAAAAAATGGTGTTAAACAGCCATTCAAAAAGAGGGGTACATCGTATTCAGAAGAAGTAAAGCGCAAGATCGTTGGTGAGATAAAATCAGGTTTTCACAGTCATCGTACAGCGGCTAAAATTTATGGTATAAGTAGAAATACAATTAATAGTTGGGTTATTCAGGATTCTTTGCTTCCTTTGATAAGACCGATTCAAAAGCCGATGAAGGAACCAAATGAAACCTCAAAAGTAAAGGCGCTCTCTAAACAGGTGATAGATCTACAGAAAGCTTTGGAAAAAGCCAACCTAAAGATTGAAGGACTGCAGACCATGATCCAGGTTAGTGAAGAGGAACTCAAGATCAAGATCAGAAAAAAGCTTGGTGCCAAACGGTCAAAAGAATGAGGCAGAGCCATCCCCACATAAGTCTGGGAGATCTCTGTGCACTGTTTGGCGTCACTAGACAGGCTTATTACGACGCTATCCGCTATGCGGAAAAAACAACGATAGCAAAAATGGTCGTCCTGACTCTGGTAAAGGAAATTCGGATACAGATGCCATTGTTATGGACAAGGAAGCTGCTTCACGTTCTCGAACCACGGCTGATCGAACACGGTATAAAAATGGGGCGCGATCAGCTGTTCAATTTACTTCGGTTCCATGGCCTGTTGATCAGGCGGCGCAAGCGCATAGTCCGCACCACAGATTCCAACCATATCTTTAAGAGATACCCTAACCTGATAAAAGAACTTATCATCACGGGACCTGAACAGCTCTGGGTAAGCGACATTACTTACATCAGGACGGTACAGGGCTTCAGTTATCTCAGCCTCATCACCGACGCGTACTCCCGAAAGATTGTTGGATATGCATTACATCCCACTCTTGAGGCGACGGGCTGTTTAAGGGCATGGAGATGGCGATATCTAACTGGAAGCATGTGTCTCCCTTCTACCTCATCCATCATTCGGACCGTGGGATCCAGTACTGCTGCAACGAGTATACCGAAATGCTTCAACGTTATGGAGTCGCTATAAGCATGACCCAAAACGGCAGTCCCTACGATAACGCTCTGGCCGAACGGGTAAACGGGATCCTGAAAAACGAATTCTATCCCAAACGGGTTTACCAGAATCATAAAGATGCTTCTAAGAATATTGACAAGATCATCAGGATATATAACAGTCAACGTCCGCATGCCAGCTTGGATTTCCGAACGCCGGAAGGAGCGCATTTTCATAACGGCGAAATCAAAAAGCGATGGAAGCGTTATCCAAGAAAGTTAACGTCTACTGAAAAAGTAATTTGAAAAGATATTTTAGATGAAAGAAGGAGTTTGTATACTTGTAAAGGATTTTCAGGATTACCAAATAACACCTGTAAGATCTTTCTAGGACTAATGGTTAAATCTGTAAAGTTTTTTTAGGACGAGACATTAGCCTATCTATTTCGGTGATACTGGTTCTTCGTCAATTTTGGTG
>NZ_DJTD01000003.1:0-5790 GCF_002440385.1 Sphingobacterium sp. UBA6317
TCCACTTTTGGGACAGCACCACTGGCAATGAGTACCACTTTTTGACCAATAATACGAAGTGGAAGGCTTCTTTGGTGGCAAACATCTATAAACAACGCTGGCATATCGAAGTCTTCTTCAAGCATCTAAAGCAGCGCTTAAAAGTATCGACATTCATAGGGACTTCTGAAAATGCAGTGATGATCCAGATCTGGACTTCACTCATTGGCATATTACTGTTAAAATACTTACAAAAAAAGGCCAAATATGACTGGAACCTGTCCAATCTGGTCGCATTCATCAGAATGAATATCTTCGTGAAAATAAACATCTGGCAATGGATAGATGATCCCTTTCTCAGGCCACCTATAAAAGGAAAAAAGGGACAGCTAAAGATCTTCGCAGATTGAAAAATAGGGGTCAATATCGAAATGATGAAAAAAGCTATGCCTGTACCACAGAAATCCAATCCTAAAATTTATTTAGGACAGATGTGAATTATCATTTTAAATGATAATTCTCTTTCATTGATTAGTAAATAATGTAAGTAATCTAAAAATACCGTCCCATATTTATCCGCCAGATAAAGCATTATTTCTTCAAATTTCAGTTCCAAAATCTTTTGAGAGATAGATTGTTGCAAACCAAAAATCTGTTGGAGCGAATGAATATAATGGATGATAAAATTGTCTTTCTCTAAGAGGAAATAAGGTATATCCGTTATCATTTTATCTGAGGCATTCTGACTGAAAGAATGGGAATGTTTCAATAAAAAATCGGTGATGTTTTTATGAGAAAAGAAGAAGAGTAAACAACGGTATGAACTTACACCTACCAGTTCGGTAACCAAAACATTATTAGATGTGATAAGTAGCGATTGTGTTTCATTGATTGAAATGATATCATTAGAAAAGTGAATGTTTTTTTGACCATCCAATAAGAAACTGAATACATTTTTATTCAGGCCAATCTTGTTTCTAGAACCGTTCTTATACACTTCGTAAGTGAAAATTTGCAAATCCGCAGTATAAGTTTCGTTATGTTCCCATAGATCTTCGGGAAGGTTTGTAATGTCCATCGTCAAAATTAAATTGATTTTTTACGGAGTGTTCTTTGGTTGTGTCATTAAAAAATTCGTTCCAAAAGCGATTTTAGCCATTTGAGTTTTTTCTTGCTGTAAGGAGGGTGCTTGATAACGCCCTACCACCTGACGAATAGATAGCTCAAAAAGCTGTTGCTTTCTTTCATCCATCTTTTTCGGGAATATTTTTAAAAGTTTTTCCGAAACCTTTTCTGCAAAGTTATCTAAGCTTGTAAGGTCTTCTTTAGAAATATCCCAAAAACCTGCGGGAAGCCGAATCTCATCTTTTCCAAAATCTGTTCCGTTGTATCCGAGCCGGGAATCGGCACCGAGCAAGGTAAGACATACCATAAAAAGCTTTGTTTGGTTTTTGAAAATATACCGCCTTGCTTTTTTATTCAGATTAAATAATTCGGCTAACAATGGTTCCTGATCAGTACGGCTAAACATAATGTCCACTCTTCCATCGGGAAAAATAATGACTTCTTTATCTTCATCGGTATGATTGGCACATAGCAGGAAACTCTCCACAAAACCGGAGACCCATTTGTCAGGAAAAATTTTTATGTACTCAAAATCTTGCATCGTTTTTATGTGCATCTGACCTGGGAAGAAATATTGGATAATCTTAATCAATCTGTCAGATGAATTATATATGCAAAACTAACAAAAAAAAACAGTCTAAAATACACCACCACACCCGGCAAATGCTGAGTTGTAAATGGTAAATAAGAATGCAGCATAATTGGTAAGTTGGAGTGGTTCTTCACCAATTTTGATGCACTTAATAATTCTCTATAATTCATGTTAACTATTTTATTTTCAGCAAAATAAATCATTTTAAAGTTGTTTTGCTAATGCTTTTTTCGTATCTTAAAGAATTGATAATCAAACTCTTTAAGATTGAATCCATCCAATATTTTTAACTTAAAAATTGTAGGTTTATTTTATGGTGCCCGGAAAATTAAGATCTATCGCTCGGAAATACAAGGTACAACCATACGTCTATTTGCAAAAAGAACGGGAACACGCTCCAAATGCCCGAGTTGTATGAAAAGCAGTTGCAACGTGCGTTCCTCTTATGTGCGAACACTCGCGGACCTGCCCTGGGCAGCAATCGCAATTCTCATTAGGCTTGAGGTACGGCGCTTTGCCTGCAAAAATCCCTCCTGTGAAAGGCGGATATTTTCGGAACGGTGTGACGGCTTGACAGAGCCTTATTCCAGACGTACGATCAGGGCTTCAGAACATTTAAAGAAGTTCCTTCTTGAGGTATCGTCCAATAAAGTGGCCTATTTTTCCAGTAGAAGTCGTCTATGATAACCTCTTTCGTAAGTTATCGGCGGCATATGATAAAGAATATGAAATCGTCTTGTCTTGGAACAAATCTAGACAAGCAATTTATATAATCAGCCGATTAGAAGCTGAAGTAAATAATGGTGGTTATAACCAGTTTTATTTTAATTCAAGCGGTCAATTTGCTGCTGCGCTGCCAGAAGCGTTGAAATTAGTTGGTGCTACTAAATTTGCTGATCTGACCGAGCGAGCAAACAGCACATTTGAAAAGGAGAAATCGAAAATAACCGAAGCTCAGGATGGTACGGTAGAAGGTTTTAGTAAATCGTATGAGAACAATCCGTTAAACAAATTTGACGAGGAATTTTACAAACTTAATGACGTTGAAAACTTGCAAAAAATTCAGGTTGACTACATCCGAAAGAACAAAAAAGATTTTACTGATTAAATCCTATCTTAGTCCTATGCTGTACAATCCCTTTGAACAAATCACCAAAAGTTCGTTCCGCGAGCTCGTCGAGTCGGGCTACGCCGACTTTGTGCTGTAGCGCTTTGAGTGGCCCGATGTTAAGGAAAAGACAGGCTTTCTGCTCACGCCGTATGATGACAAGCAAGCCGCCGATCAGCATGCCCATCAACTGGGGGCAAAGGAGGGAAGAGCCTTGCAGTTGCCGAAGGATGCCCATAAGATCGAAAGCTTGTTGGAAACAGGATCAGGCTATCGGATCTTCCTCAATCGCATCAAGGAGGAGAATTGGGATAAGCGTATGCTTAAGCTCTACGAGAAAAATATTGTCAATTACCTGCGTACCAAGACCAAGTTTCAGCGCAAAAATCCCATCGATATCCTATTCTCCCTGGAATATGGTCGGGTAGTAGCGACTATTAGCGATGGACAGACCCAAAAGAAAGTATTTGCCATTGAGATCCTTCGGTAATAAGATCCTTTCCGTACTGCAAAGCACTATTTTCGTCAATTGATTTAACAGGACGTTATACAAATGAACTTCTGAGTCATATCATTAAAGAATTTTTATGTGTAAGTATGTAATCAATTTTGATTACATTTGTATTATGGAAAAAAGTATGGAACGTTTTAAAGGAATTCATCCAGGGCTTATCTTAGAAAGAGAGCTTAAGAGGCGTGCGATTAAGCCAAGTCCATTTGCCCGCTCTATAGATACACAAAGACAAATATTCAATGCAATCATAAAAGGTCAACGCGGCATTCCAGTACCTTTATCATTGAAAGTTGACCAGGCACTAGGATTTGAAGAAGGGACTTTTGCGTTGTTACAAACTTTTTATGAGATAAAAAGTGCTAAAACAAACATTGGAAATATAAACAAGCCAGATTTGACTATTTTGCGAAAAGTTCTTTTTTGGGACACTGATGTCAATAAAATAGATTGGGGAAAACAAGCTAAAACCGTAATTCATCGTATTTTCGAAAGGGGAAATCAAGAAGAGAAAAATGAGATACTAAGGTTTTATGGCAAGGAGCAAGTTCAGCAGGCTTTATCGGAACCAACAACAGCTCCAATGTTGTTGCATAAACATTAGTGCAAATAATTATGCTATATTATAATACTGTTAATGACCTATTAAGAGATACACTATTAACCCTAATGAAAGCGGATGTTTTTTCAACTTTTCGATTGGTTGGGGGAACTGCTTTAAGCTTGCATTTAGGCCATAGGGAATCTGTCGATATTGATCTTTTCTCGGATGTTCCATATGGTAGTTTAGACTTTGAGTCAATTGACAATTACTTGAAAGATACTTTTTCGTACGTCGATCACTTGTCCAATATTGCTCCCGCTATGGGAAAGTCTTATACGATTGGAAATGATAAAAACAACAGCGTTAAATTGGACGTTTTCTATGCAGACCCGTTCATTCAAGAACTTATCGAAGAAGATAATATTCGTTTAGCCTCAATTGAAGAAATTATTGCCATGAAGATCGATGTGATTCAGCGAGGAGGACGTAAAAAAGATTTTTGGGATTTACACGAGTTATTAGATAAGTATTCGATTTCACAAATGGTTGCATTACATGAAGAGCGATATCCGTTTTCTCACGATGAGAAAACGGTCTTGATTAACTTAATCAATTTTGAAAACGCCGATAATGACTTCGATCCTGTGTGTTTAAAAGGTAAATATTGGGAATTTATTAAAGCTGATTTTGAGGAAGTAATAGGTAAGATTTAGTTGTGGGATTCACACTGGGGGCAAAGGAGGGAAGAGCCTTGCAGTTGCCGCAGGATGCCGATAAGATCGAAAGCTTGTTGGAGACTGGATCAGGCTATCGGATCTTCCTCAATCGTATCAAGGAGGGGAAATGGGATAAGCGTATGCTCAAGCTGTACGATAAAAATATTGTCAATTACCTGCGTACCAAGACCAAGTTTCAGCGAAAGAATCCAATCGATATCGTATTCTCTTTAGCATATGGTCGGGTAGTGTCTACCATTACCGATGGACAGACCCAAAAGAAAGTATTTGCTATCGAGATACTTCGCTAATCGGATCCGGTCCGAACCAAAAAGCAGCCATTTTCTTGTCGTAGGGCAATCATTATTTACAGCACAAATTGCGTATATTCGTATCAAAGCCAAATAAAAAAAGGATACTTTCCCAAATATCCGATCCTGTATAAGGACAAGGATTCCAGCCAACTGGCCTTGACCGAGATGGAGTGGGGGGTATTACCTACCTATATTGACGATCCCAAGCTGCAGGCCGATCGCAGGCGTAATATGATCAATGTACGTAGCGAACGTATCCTGGAAGATAAAAAGTCCTATTGGTACCGTTTGCGCAAGCAACGTTGCCTTATCCCTGTGAGTGGTACTTTTGAACATCGTGCAGTGAAGGGCTGGAAAAAGAAAGTGCCTTATTTTATCGGTGAAGCGGGGAGAGAGCTATTCTATTTACCTGGTTTGTACCAGTGGCATGAGACGGTGGATGAGGATGGTGTAGTAGAACGCGTAGGTTCCTTTGGAATGCTTACACGAGCAGCCAATGAAGTAATGGCCAATATCCATAATGATGGGCCCAATAAACATCGTATGCCTTTGTTCTTACCGGAGGACCTCGAGCGTCAATGGATCGAGAACATTAACGAAGAAGATATCCCACCGATTTTCCTATTTGAAATGCCCAATGAAAAGTTGAAGCATTATCCGGTGTATACGTTGAGAGGATATCCAAACCGCCCGGATGGAAAGCATCGTTATGAGCAATTTGACTGGGAAGGATTGCCGCCGTTAGGGAGTGATACGGTGCAGACTTCGTTGTTTTAAATCAGTGTCCAATGGGAAGTTTAACAAAATATGTGTCAGATGATCGCCCAGAATTCGGCGTATTTATCGAAGATGACGATAAGGTCTGTTAAGCATACTTATGTATCCGTCCTACCAAGTACAT